>NZ_BBSK01000020.1:0-141446 GCF_001319805.1 Burkholderia sp. E168m22 | reverse complement strand
GCACGCGTTCGTCAGCCACGGCGGCGCGAATTCGGTGATGGAGTCGCTCGCGTGCGGCGTGCCGATGCTGCTGTCGCCGTTCTGCAACGACCAGTTCCATTCGGCGCATTTCGTCGAGCGGGCCGGCGCGGGCTGCGTGCTCGATCTGCAGCGGGCCGGCGTTACGGACATTACGGATGCGCTCGAACGCCTGTTACGTGCCGGACCGTTGCGCGAGCAGGCGGCACGGATTCGCGACAGCTATGCCGCGTGCGACGGCTCCGCGCACGCCGCCCGCCTGATCAGCGCACTCGCTTCAGGAAGCCGCCTGGCGACAGCGTCATGAGCACGCGGTCCTCGATGTCGTGGTCGATTTCGAAGCGGTCGTCGCGGGCGAGAAATTCACGGGCGGCCGTGGCCGGATTGTTGCCGCGGCCGTACGGCTTGCCTTCGAACATCGACTCGGGCAGGTACTCCATGATGGTGTCCATCACGATCGCGTAGCTGCCGGGCGTCACGAACGGCGCATAGCATTCGAGCTCGCGCAGCACGTGCGCGTGCGTATGCGTGAGATCGAGGATCGTCATCACGCGCGCGCCGTCGTCGATCTGCGCGCGCACCGATGCGAGCGTGTCGGCCGCGCACGATTCGCCTTCGATCAGCACCATGCGATGGGCGAGCCGGTGCGATTGCAGGCGCTGCCGGACCTCGTCGCGCAGGCGCGGTTCGATCGCGACGACGCGGCCCGGGGCGCCGGCCAGCTCGAGCATCGACGCGGTGAACACCACGCCGCCACCCGCCGCGATGCCGGTCTGGACGATGCAGTCGGGGCGCTCGCGCCAGATCAGTTCCTGCAGCGCGAGCATGTCGCCGGGCAGATGGAAGAAGCGCTCGCCGAGCCAGCGGGTCTGGAACAGATGGCCGAATTCGGCGGCGCGCGTCAGCCATTCGATGTTGATGTCCCGCATGCGGGCCGAAGGACGCTCTGACATGGTCAATGCAACGAGTAGGAGTGACGTGAAAACGCTGGAACCGTGGCTTCACCGGTACTGGAACGTCGGACCGGCGCGCCTGCAGGCGCTGGCGTCGGGCCATACTAACAAAACCTATCTCGTCGAGTGCGACGCGGGGCGCGCGGTGCTGCGCGTATCGTGGTCCGGCAAGCGGGTCGGGCAAATGCAGCGCGAGGCGTCGATCCTCGGTCATCTTGGTGACGCGCGCACGGCGCGGCTGCTGCCCGCGCTGCCGCGGCTGCGGCCGACCGTCGATGCGCAAACCGGCGTGCAAGTGCCCGACGGACGCTGGCTGCATCTGTTCGAGCATATCGACGGCCATCCCGGCCTGCCGGACGACCCGCACGCGGGGGCGACCGATGCGATGCGCACGCTCGCGCATCTGCATACGGCGCTGGCCGCGATACCGGCAAGCGAAGCCGCGCCGCTCTCATGGCTGTTGTCCCGTCATGCGCGTGTCGCGGCGCGTGCGATGCCGTTGCTGCCGGGCGATCTGCGCGACGCGTACGACACGGTGCTCCGGCGCATCGGCATGCATCTCGACGCGGCAGCCGCGTGGCTCACGGGGCCGGTGCATTGGCTGCACGGCGACTATCACGCGGGCAACCTGCTGTATGTCGGCAACGCGGTGAACGGCGTGCTGGATTTCGACGATGTGGGGCAGGGAGCGCAATGGCTCGAAGCGGCCTTTGCGTCGTTCGCGCTGTCGCGCGATGCGGGCCGGGATGACGGCTTCGTGTTCGATCGCGGGCGATGGAAGGCCGGTCTGGAGACCTATGCGGCGACGCGGCCGGACGCGGCGCCGGATTGGCTGCGCGACAACGACGACGCGCTGATGACGTTGTTCTGCGCGGACCAGACGCTGATCCATCTCGAAGCGGCGCAGCGGGGCCTATGGATGCCGGGCCCCGGTATCGGATTCCTCGGCGGCTGGCGCCAGTTGCTCGACGGGCAGGCGCCCGCGAGTTAGCCGGCCGTCGCGTCAGCGCTGCCGGTTCAGGAACAGCCGCACGGCCTCGACCGTGTTGGGCCGCGCATCGCCGTGCCGCGATCCGTCGTGCAGGCAGAACAGCACGTCGCGATGCTGTGCCGTGAAGGCGTCGACATGCGCACACATCGCGTCGAACAGCGCGTGAGGTGACGGCGCCGGCCGTTGCCAGTCGTCCAGTATCGCGGTCCAGCCCGTGTGTTCGCGTGGCAGGCGCGCGAGCACGGCGGCGCGATCGTCCCGCGGCATCAACCCGTACGGAAGACGCAGCGGGATCGCGTTCGGTGCGGGAAGGCCGGCGCGGCGGTAGACGTCGCGAATCAGTGCGTCGGTCGTGTCGATCTCGTCGATGAGTGCGGCGTCGGCGAGCGCGCCCGGTTTCGCGTGCGAATAGGTGTGATTGCCGAGCCGGTGGCCGTCGCGCACGATTCTCGTCGCGACGTCGGGTGCGTCCGCCAGGTGCTGGCCGAGCACGAAGAAGGTCGCCGTGCACGAGGCGTCGCGCAGCACGTCGAGCAGCGCAGGCGTCGAGGGGCCGGGGCCGTCGTCGAAACTGAGGTGAATGGAGATCATCGGTTGCTCGGGCCGCTCACTGAACCGGCTCGATGGCCAGCGGGCATCTGCCGACCGGACGCAGCCCGGTGCCGGTCCATTCGTAGAAGAACCGGGCCGCTTTCGCGTTGCCGGCGTCGCAATCGTCGTTGAAGCAGCCGGCCACGATCAGCAGCCTGCTGCCGGCTCGGAAGTCGACGCGCTCGTCGTCGTTGCCCATTACGCCCGAGATGGCCTTCACGCCGGGCATCGTGTACGTCGCGCCCGTGTTCTTGTCGACGATCGCGAAATTTCGGCAATCCGTTCCGCAACCCCAGATCGCGATGCGATAGTGACCGGCAAAATTGGCCGGTTGCGCGAATGCGTCGCGAATGACGGTGCGGTACAGGCGCGCCTCCTTGCTGGTGAGTCGGGGCGCGGCAGCCGGTTTGCGTGGTGTGCGGGCGGCGGCCGGTGCCGGATAGCGGTCGAACGAAGGCGATGCACAGGACGCGGTCGCCGTGGTGGCGGGCGCAGCCTCGGCAGCACCGGCTGCACTGGCGCTGCCCATCAGCGCGGTGGATGCGCCGGCGATCAGCAGAAATCGATGGGCAGGCGCCACGCGAATGTCCTTTCGTATTCGAGGTGAATGTCGAGCCGCAGCAGCCGAACGGCCGGCGACGACGATTCTATGACGCTTCGCGCGAGCTGGCGACACGGCACGGTGGTTGCGCACCTGCCGAGCCGGCGATGCCGTGCGCAACCCTCCGTCAAGCATCGTCAAATCGCCGCGATATATCACGATGCCTGACGTTTCATGCGGTTTCGAAGGCTGTCATGCCCCGCTCGATTGCGTATCCTTGAATGCGATTCGCGGTATTCACGCAGTCACAACCGGGAGGCTTTACATGAATGCACGTCTTTACCGCGCGACCGTTGCCGGCGCGCTGATCGGATTGCTCGCGCCGTTTTCGGTCGCCCATGCGCAACTGGGCGACGTCCTGAAACAGGTCGGTGGTGGCGGCGATTCGGGCGGCAGCGCGGGCGGGGCGCTCGGCAACCTCGGCGGCTTGGGCGGCGCGCTGACGGGCGGCGGCGGCGCGTCGCTGACGCCGGGCAGTACCGGCAACGTCGCGGGCCTGCTGCAGTTCTGCATCCAGAACAACTATCTTGGCGGCGCAACGGGCAGCGGCGCATCGTCGGTGAAGGACGCGCTGCTCGGCAAGCTCGGCGGCACCGCGTCCGCGTCGTCCTACAGCGGCTATACGAGCGGTGCCAGCGGGATTCTCGACGCCGGCAACGGCAGCAAGCTCGACCTGAGCGGCGGCGGCCTGAAGCAGCAGGTGACCAAGCAGATCTGCGACAAGGTGCTGACGCAGGCCAAGTCGCTGCTGTAAGCGCATCGGCACGCATCGCGCGTGCCGGCACCCGGGGGCGGCGCACATGCGCCGTGCCCCATCAATCATTCCGGCCGCGACGTTCGTCACGGCGAAAAGCGCGCCGCGCAGGGCGATGCCGCGATCGCGCCGGCTCGGCCTGCGTGATTCAATCCGCCAGCCGCTTGTCCGCGAGCGCCTTGCAGCAGTCTTCGTACACCCATTGCACGAGTTTGGCCCGATAGTCGAGATCGTCGGTATCGACGATTTCCTCGACCGCGTCGCGCGCCCACGACGCGTCGACGAATCCCGCATGCCGCTTCGCGATGTCCTGCGCGAGCGCCGCGAGCTTGGCGACCGACAGCCAGTCGGCCTGGCGGTGATGGCGGTCGAGCCAGCGGTGCGCGGCTTGCACCTGGAACGCGGCGTCCGGCCATGATTCGT
Organism: Burkholderia sp. E168m22; assembly: GCF_001319805.1. Classification (NCBI taxonomy): domain Bacteria; kingdom Pseudomonadati; phylum Pseudomonadota; class Betaproteobacteria; order Burkholderiales; family Burkholderiaceae; genus Burkholderia; species Burkholderia sp. E168m22. The sequence goes on along the minus strand of NZ_BBSK01000020.1, from coordinate 137,115 downwards.
TGAGGTAAAACGCGCCGAGGTTGCCGCAGGTGAGCCAGCAAAGCAGCTCCAGGCGGTCTTGCGAGCCGAGGGTATGGGATGCGTCGGACATGGCAGCGCTCACGAAGTGCGTCGATTCCGGGCGGCGCCGGCCGCAACGGGCCGATGCCGATAATAAAAACATAGCACGATGCGGGCCCGACCGCGCACCCGGGCGGATGCTGACGTGGCGGCGGCCCGACGAATGCCGCGCCGGCCACGCGCGGCGGGCGGCGCAGCAACGGCGTGATGGCGTGCCGGCCCTTTCGAACGGCTGTCATTCGTCACACCAGTCACCGAAACGCTCGCTAGAATGGCGGCTTCCCTGGAGGCGGAAAACGATGAAAATCTACGACCAGTTCTACATCGACGGCGCATGGCGCAAACCGGCCGGCATCGGCACCATCGACGTGATCGATTCGGGCACCGAAACCGTGATCGGCCGGATTCCCGAGGGCGTTGCGTCCGACGCACAGGACGCGATCCGTGCGGCGCGCGCGGCGTTCGATGCGTGGGCGGCCACGCCGGCCGCGACGCGCGCGGGCTACCTGCGCAAGATCGTCGAGCGCCTGCAGGCGCGCAGCGAGGAACTCGCGCAGTCGATCACCGGCGAAGTCGGCATGCCGATCAAGCTGTCGCGCGCGATCCAGGTCGGCGGCCCGATCTACAACTGGAAGGCGTACGCGCAGCTGGCCGAATCGTTCGAATTCGAGGCGCAGGTCGGCAATTCGCTGGTGGTGCGCGAACCGGTCGGCGTCGTCGCGGCGATTACGCCGTGGAACTACCCGCTCAACCAGGTCACGCTGAAGGTCGCGCCGGCGCTCGCGGCCGGCTGCACGGTGGTGCTCAAGCCGTCCGAAGTCGCGCCGCTCAACGCGTTCATGCTCGCCGAAGCGATCCACGAGGCCGGGCTGCCGGCCGGCGTGTTCAACCTCGTGTGCGGGTACGGCCCGGTCGTCGGCGAGGTGTTGGCCACCGATCCGGACGTCGACATGGTGTCGTTCACCGGCTCGACGCGCGCGGGCAAGCGCGTGGCCGAGCTGGCGGCCGCGGGCGTCAAGCGCGTCGCGCTGGAGCTGGGCGGCAAGTCGGCGTCGGTGATCCTCGACGATGCCGATTTCGCGACGGCGGTGAAGGGCACGGTCAATGCGTGTTACCTGAACGCGGGGCAGACCTGCTCCGCGCATACGCGGATGCTGGTGCCGGAGGCCCGCTACGAAGAAGCGCGCGAGCTCGCGAAGGCCGCGGCCGAAGCGTACGGCGCGGGCGACCCGCGGCAGGAGGCGACGCGTCTCGGCGCGCTGGCGTCGGCCGCGCAGCAGCAGCGCGTGCAGGCCTACATCCAGCGCGGCATCGACGAAGGCGCGGAACTCGTGACGGGAGGCACCGGCTTGCCGGAAGGGCTTGCGAAGGGCTTCTTCGTGAAGCCGACCGTGTTCGGCCGGGTCGATCCGAAAGCGACGATCGCGCAGGAAGAGATCTTCGGGCCGGTGCTGTCGATCATCACCTATCGCGATGAAGACGAGGCCGTGCGGATCGCGAACGATTCGCCGTACGGGCTCGGCGGCGCGGTGTGGGCCGGCAGCGACGAACGCGCGCTGCGCGTCGCGCGCCGCATCCGCACCGGGCAGGTCGACATCAACGGCGGCACGTGGAACGGCGCCGCGCCGTTCGGCGGCTTCAAGCAGTCGGGGTACGGCCGCGAGAACGGCGTGTACGGGCTCGACGAGTATCTCGAGTACAAGTCGATGCAGTTGAAGCCGGCCAGGCCGGCCTGAACGCCGCGCGCGGCCCGAACCGGAAAATACGGCACGCTTGCGTGCCGTTTTTTATTGACGGCCGTCAAGGTGCGCGGCGGTGGATCGTCGATCATCGCGGTTCCGATGTTCCGACGAGGTTTCAGATGACCGTACGCACTTCCTTTCCGCCGCTGACGATCCGCGGCCGCACCTTGCTGCCCGTCGTGCAGGGCGGCATGGGCGTCGGCATCTCCGCGCACCGGCTGGCGGGCAGCGTCGCGCGCGAAGGCGCGGTCGGCACGATCGCGAGCATCGACCTGCGCCACCATCATGCGGACCTGCTTGCGCGGTGCCGCGCGCAACCCGATCGCGCGACGCTCGAGGCGGCGAACCTCGACGCGCTCGCGCGCGAGATCCGTCTCGCGAAAACGTACAGCGAAGGGCGCGGGATGATCGCGGTCAACGTGATGAAGGCGGTGAGCGCGCAGGCGGACTACGTGCGGGTCGCGTGCGACGAGGGCGCGGATGCGATCGTGATGGGCGCGGGCCTGCCGCTCGACCTGCCCGACCTCACGCAAGGGCACGACATCGCGCTGATCCCGATCCTGTCGGACAGCCGCGGGATCGCGCTGGTGCTGAAGAAGTGGATGAAGAAGGGGCGCCTGCCCGATGCGATCGTGATCGAGCATCCGGCGCACGCGGGCGGCCACCTCGGCGTCACGCAGATCGACGACATGCACGACGCCCGCTTCGATTTCGCGCGCGTGCTGGACGAAACCGCGCAGGTGATGGCATCGCTCGGCATCGCCCGCGACACGATCCCGCTGATCGTGGCCGGCGGGATCAACAGTCACGACACGGTGCGCGCGGCGTTCGCGGCCGGCGCGAATGGCGTGCAGGTCGGGACGCCGTTCGCGGTGACGGAAGAGGGCGACGCGCATCCGCACTTCAAGCGCGTGCTCGCCGATGCGACGCCCGACGACATCGTCGAATTCGTCAGCGTGACGGGCCTGCCCGCGCGTGCGGTGAAGACGCCGTGGCTCGATCGTTACCTGCGCAACGAGACACGCATTCGCAACAAGCTCGGCGCGTTCAAGCAGCGCTGCCCGACCGCGCTCGAATGCCTGAGCGTATGCGGGCTGCGCGACGGCATCGAGAAGTTCGGCCATTTCTGCATCGACACGCGGCTCGCGGCGGCGCTGCGCGGCGACGTCGCGAACGGGCTGTTCTTCCGCGGCCGCGAAGCATTGCCGTTCGGCCGTGCGATCCGCAGCGTGCGCGATCTGCTCGACCTGCTGCTGACGGGCAATGCGACCGAGCCTGCGGCAAACCGTCCCACGTTTACGCTGGCTTGACCAATATCAAGATGACGAAAAGACCCTACAGGGAGAATGGAAACCATTCTTTGGGGGTCCGTACCATGCATAAAACGATTCGAACTTGTGTCACCGCCGCCGCCGTCGCGGCCGCCATCGCGATGCCGTCGCTGTCGCACGCGGCGTCGCCGGGCGACGGCATCAACCAGGGGGACGTACTGGTCCGGCTGCGCGCGATCAGCATCCAGCCGAACGAGCGCGCGAGCGACACGCTCGGCGCGATCAACACGGGCGTGAACAACGCGATCGTGCCCGAGCTCGACTTCACGTACATGATCCGCGACTACCTCGGCGTCGAGCTGATCCTCGGCACGTCGCGGCATCAGCTGACGTCGAGCCTCGGCAATCTCGGCGGCGTGGGCGTGCTGCCGCCGACGCTCTTGCTGCAGTATCACTTCAACCATGCGGGCAAGGTGCGCCCGTACGTCGGCGCCGGGTTGAACTACACGTACTTCTACAACAACGGGCTCAACGTCGGCGGGGAGGGCGTGTCGATCAACAAGAGCAGTTTCGGCCCCGCGCTGCAGTTCGGCGTGGACGTGCAGTTGACCAAGAAGGTGTTCATGAACGTCGACGTGAAGAAGATCTGGATGAGCACCGATGCGACGCTGGGCGACAAGGGCATCGGCACGCTGCACATCGATCCGCTGATCGTCGGCGTGGGCGTCGGGATGAAGTTCTAGACGCGACGGAACAAGAACAGAGTTGGGGTTGGCGGCATGGCGGTCTGCATGCCGCTTTTTTTTATGGGCGACGGATTTACAGCTTGTCGTACTGGAAGCGCATCGCGGTGCCTTCGCGCGTGATGCGCTCCCACACCGCGCGCTTTTCGTCGTCGCTCAGGAATACCCAGTTCGAGACTTCGGCGGCCGTGCGGCCGCAGCCCTTGCAGACTTCGTCGAAGAGCGTCGAGCACACGCCGATGCAGGGGCTGTCGGGAAGATCGTGAAGATTGGAGGCCATCGGGAGGGTTCGCGCAGTTGAATCGTCAGCCGCCATTTTAATGCATCGCGGCGGCCCGGCCGGACGCTCGCGCCGGCGTACCGTCCCGGCGCGGGATCGGGACAGTGCGGCCGCGCGTCGGGCGCGGTCGCCGGGCGGGCGCACCCGGCACGCGAACGCAGCTTCGCCGCTGTCCGTTTTTCCCGGTGGACAGCAGCCGATTACCCGATAGAATTCCCCCGGAACGCCCCACCGCACGGGCGGCCCGACGGGCCGGCGGCGGGAATCTGTTCCGTTTGCGCGACACCGGCATGATTTTTTTGTGACGGGGCGCGAATGATGGTAGTTTTCGGGGTTTTCGAGGGGTGGCGCGCCAGAATGCGCCGCCATGACGAGGCAGACGGCAGCCGGGCAATGCGTCCGGCCGGAGGGAGAACGGGATGAAAGCAAAGGTAGTGGGCCGGTTCGCAGCGCTCGCGCTGTGCGTGGGTGCGTCGGCGGCAGCGGCGAAGGATACGCAGCTCAATGTCTATAACTGGTCGGACTACATTGCGAAGGACACGATCCCGAACTTCGAGAAGCAGGCGGGTGTCAAGGTCCGCTACGACAACTACGACAGCGACGACACGCTGCAGGCGAAGCTGCTGACGGGCAGCTCGGGCTACGACATCGTCGTGCCGACCAGCAACTACGCGGGCAAGCAGATCGCCGCCGGCATCTTCGCGCCGCTCGACAAGTCGAAGCTGCCGAACCTCAAGTATCTCGATCCGCAACTGATGGCGCTCGTCGCCGGCGCGGACCCGGGCAACAAGTACTCGGTGCCCTGGGCATACGGCACGACCGGCCTCGCGTACAACCTGACGAAGGCGCAGCAGGCGCTCGGCAAGGTGCCGCTCGACAACTGGGACATCCTGTTCAAGCCGGAAAACCTTTCGAAGCTGAAGACCTGCGGCGTGTCGGTGCTCGACGCACCCGACCAGATGTTCGCGGCGGCGCTGCACTACATCGGCAAGGACCCGATGAGCACGAACCCGGCCGACTACAAGGCCGCGATGGACGTGCTGAAGAAGATCCGTCCGTACATCACGCAATTCAACTCGTCGGGCTACATCAACGACCTGGTCGGCGGCGACATCTGCTTCGCGTTCGGCTGGTCGGGCGACGTCGTGATCGCGAAGCATCGCGCGATCGAGGCGAAGAAGCCGTACAAGATCGAGTACTACATTCCGAAGGGCGGCGCGCCGGTGTGGTTCGACGTGATGGCGATCCCGAAGGATGCGAAGAACAAGGAAGCCGCGCTGCAGTGGATCAACTACATCGAGGATCCGAAGGTGCACGCGGCGATCACCAACGCGGTGTACTACCCGAGCGCCAACGCCGAGGCACGCAAGTACGTGCGGCCCGACGTCGCGAATGACCCGGCCGTGTATCCGCCGGCCGACGTCGTGAAGACGCTGTTCCTGCTCAAGCCGCTGCCGCCTGAAATCCAGCGTCTGCAGACGCGTCTGTGGACCGAGCTGAAGTCGGGCCGCTGACGCGAGCCGAAGTGAATCAGCAGTCATGAAGCCCCTGGTGCCCCCGGGGGCTTTGTTCGTCTAACGCAGGAGAGAAGCAGCACATCATGAATAGCCAGTCGGGCGCGCCGGTCGCGGGCGCGCCGTTCTCCGTTTCCTCCTCCGGCGCCGATGCGCGCGCCGAGAACTTTGTCCAGATCGTCGACGTCGTCAAGAAATTCGGCGACACCGAAGCCGTGCGCAGCGTCAACCTGACCGTGCGCCAGGGCGAGCTGTTCGCGCTGCTCGGCAGCTCGGGCTGCGGCAAGTCGACGTTGCTGCGGATGCTCGCGGGCCTCGAGACGGTCACGTCGGGCAAGATCCTGATCGACGGCGAGGACCTCGCGCAGATGCCGCCGTACAAGCGGCCCGTGAACATGATGTTCCAGTCGTATGCGCTGTTCCCGCACATGTCGGTCGAGTCGAACGTCGCGTTCGGGCTGAAGCAGGAAGGCACGCCGAAGGCCGAGCTGAAGGCGCGTGTCGCATCCGCGCTCGAACTCGTGCAGATGGGCAAGTACGCGAAGCGCAAGCCGCATCAACTCTCCGGCGGCCAGCAGCAGCGTGTCGCGTTGGCCCGCTCGCTGGTCAAGCGCCCGAAGCTGCTGCTGCTCGACGAGCCGATGTCCGCGCTCGACAAGCAGATTCGCCAGCGCACGCAGATCGAGCTCGTCAACATCCTGAACAAGGTCGGCGTCACCTGCATCATGGTCACGCACGACCAGGAAGAGGCGATGACGATGGCGAACCGCCTCGCGGTGATGAGCGAAGGCCAGATCGTGCAGATCGGCTCGCCGAACGAAGTGTACGAATATCCGAACAGCCGCTTCTCGGCCGAATTCATCGGCTCGACGAACCTGTTCGACGGCGTGACGGTCGAGGACGAGCCCGATCACGTGTACATCGAATCGCCGGAACTGCCGAGCCGGCTGTACGTGAGCCACGGGATCTCGGGCCCGCTCGGGATGCCGGTCACGGTGTCGGTGCGCCCCGAGCGGATCGCGCTCACGCGCAAGCCGCCCGAAGGCGCGTTCAACTGGGCGCGCGGCCGGATCAGCAACGTCGCGTACATGGGCGGCTATTCGCTGTATCACGTGAAGCTCGACGGCGGCAAGACGGTGATCGCGAACGTGTCGAGTCTCGCGATTTCCGAACTCGACACGCCGGCGCTCGGCGACGAGATCTACGTGCGCTGGAGCGCGACCGCCGGCGTGGTGCTGACGTCATGAACGCGTTCAAGTCCCTGCTCGAGTGGCCGGTGCGGCGCTTCAACCTGACGGGCGCCACGGCGGTCGTGGCCGGGCCGTTCACGTGGCTCGTGCTGTTCTTCCTCGTGCCGTTCGTGCTGGTCGTGAAGATCAGCTTCGCGGAGCTGCAGCTCGGTATCCCGCCGTATACGGAGCTCGCGTCGTACGCGGACGGCGTCGTGCACATCGCGCTGAACCTGTCGCACTACGCGTTCCTGTTCACGGACAGCCTGTATTTCGCGACCTACGTGAACTCGGTGTGGGTCGCCGCGATCACGACGCTGCTGTGCTTGCTGCTCGGCTATCCGATGGCGTACTACATCGCGCGCTCGAACCCGGCCACCCGCAACCTGCTGATGATGGGCGTGATGCTGCCGTTCTGGACGTCGTTCCTGATCCGCGTGTATGCGTGGATCGGCATCCTGAAGAACAACGGGCTGCTGAACAACTTCCTGATGTGGATCGGGCTCACGCATACGCCGATCGAGCTGTACCGCACGAATTACGCGGTGTACATCGGGATGGTGTATTCGTACCTGCCGTTCCTCGTGATGCCGCTCTATGCGCACCTCGTGAAGATGGACCTGCGCCTGCTCGAGGCTGCGTACGACCTCGGCGCGAAGCCGTGGAAGGCGTTCGTGCAGATCACGCTGCCGCTGTCGAAGAACGGCATCATCGCGGGCTGCCTGCTGGTGTTCATCCCGGCGGTCGGCGAGTACGTGATTCCGGAGCTGCTCGGCGGCGCGAATACGCTGATGATCGGCCGCGTGATGTGGAACGAGTTCTTCAACAACGCGGACTGGCCGATGGCGTCTGCCGTGACCTGCGCGATGGTGTTGCTGCTGCTCGTGCCGATGGCGATGTTCCAGCACTTCCAGGCGAAGGAACAGGGAGGCCGTCGATGAAGCCGAATCGCTACCTGCAGTTCGCGGCGCTGTTCGTCGGTTTCGCGTTCCTGTACATCCCGATCATCAGCCTGATCGTCTATTCGTTCAACGAGTCGAAGCTCGTCACCGTGTGGTCGGGCTTCTCGTTCCGCTGGTACGCGGCGCTCGTCGAGGACGACGAGCTGCTGACGGCCGCGTGGCTGTCGCTGAAGATCGGCGTGCTGACCGCGTTTGCGTCGGTGTTCATCGGCACGTGGGCCGGCTTCGTGCTCGCACGGATGGGACGCTTTCGCGGCTTCGCGCTGTTCAGCGGGATGATCAACGCGCCGCTCGTGATTCCCGAGGTGATCCAGGGGATCTCGCTGCTGCTGCTGTTCATCGAGCTCGCGAAGTGGATCGGCTGGCCGGCCGAGCGCGGCGTGTTCACGATCTGGCTCGGCCACGTGATGCTGTGCATCTCGTACGTCGCGATCATCGTGCAGTCGCGCGTGCGCGAGCTGAATCCGTCGCTGGAAGAGGCCGCGCTCGATCTCGGCGCGACCCCGCTGAAGGTGTTCTTCACGATCACGCTGCCGCTGATCTCGCAGGCGCTGATCGCGGGCTGGCTGCTGTCGTTCACGCTGTCGATCGACGATCTGGTGCTATCGGCGTTCCTGTCGGGCCCCGGCTCGACGACGCTGCCGCTCGTCGTGTTCTCGCGCGTGCGCCTTGGCCTGAACCCGGAGATGAACGCGCTCGCGACGCTGTTCATCATCGCGGTGACGGCCGGCGTCGTGATCGCGAACTTCGTGATGCTGCGTCAGGAGCGCAAGCGGCTGGCGGGGTTCGCGGCCTGACACGCCGATTGCGGCCATCATGAAAAACGCCCGGTGCCGACGACGAGTCGGGCCGGGCGTTTCGTTTTGGCGGCGCGCAACGATCGCCGGCGCGTCGCCGTCGTTCACGCGCCGAACGCCGCCTTGGCCAGCAAGCCGAGCGCGACGCACACGAGCACGGCCGCAAAACCGGCCTGCACATGCCGCGCGGCGAGGTGGCGCGACGCACCGCGGCCGGCGGCCATGCCGAGCGCGGTCGCGACGGTGAACCACAGCGTCACGTCGAGTGGCGCGCGCGTGCCCGACACGAGCGTCGCGAGCACGCCGCCGGTGCCGACCAGCGCGATCACCATCAGCGACGTCGCGACCACCCCATGCATCGACACGTTCGTGAACTTGCGCAGCATCGGCACGATCACGAAACCGCCGCCGACGCCGAGCAGCCCCGTCATCAAGCCCGTGACCGCGCCGGTCGACGCCAGCGCGATGCCTACGGGCCACGACCACACGAGCCGGCCCGTATCGGGATTCACGCGGCCGACGCACAGCGGCGACGTGTCCGTATCGGTCGCCTGCCGCCGCAGCGCCTGCCGCAACAGGCGAGCGGCGACGACCAGCATCGTCAGCGCGAACAGCGTGAGCAGCAGGCGCTGCGGCAGCACGTGCGCGAGCCGCACGCCGAGCGTGGTCAGCGGCACGCCGGCCACCGCCATCAGCAGCGCCGCGCGGTAGCGCACGAGCCCGCGGCGAAAACCTTCGAGCGCGCCGAGCGCGGCGCTGCCCGCCACCGCGACGAGCGCGACCGGCGTGGCCTGCTGCATCGGCCAGCTCATCCCGACGACGAGCGCGGGCACCGCGAGAATGCCGCCGCCGGCGCCGGTCAGGCCGAGCACGGCGCCGACGAAGCCGCCGAGTACGAGGGAGATCAGCATGACGTCCTTGCGCTCCGGTCAACCTGCGATCGCGGGCTTCGCGAGCCATTCGCGGCCCTTGAGCATCGCCTTCCAGTAGAGCGGCGGCAGCACGCGCTCCTTGAGCAGCCACGCGAGCCGCGACGGGCGTTTGCCGTCGATCAGCCACGCGGGGAAGGTCGGCGCGACCTTGCCGCCGTACAGGAATTCGGCGAGCACGATCTTGCCGCGCTCGACGGTGAGCGGGCACGAGCCGTAGCCGTCGTACGCGGCGTCGCCGTGCGCGCGGCCGAGCGACGCGAGCAGGTTGTGCGCGACGACGGGCGCCTGCTTGCGCGCGGCCGCGGCCGTTTTTGCATTGGTCGTGTTGGTGACGTCGCCGAGCGCGTAGATGTCCTCGAACTGCTTGTGGCGCAGCGTCGCCGGATCGACGTCGATCCAGCCGGCCGCGTCGGCGAGCGGGCTCGCACGCACGAAGTCCGGCGCCTTCTGCGGCGGCACGACGTGGATCATGTCGAACGAACGCTCGACGGTTGCCTTGCCGCCGTCGGGCAGCGCGCGCGAGAACGTCGCACGGCGCGCGGGCCCGTCGATCGCGACGAGGTTGTGGCCGAACGACAGTGCGATGTCGTAGCTTTTCACGTACTCCATCAGCGCGGGTACGTAATCGGCGACGCCGAACAACGCGCCGCCCGCATTCAGGAATTCGACGTTCGCGGCGTCGAGGCGCCCCGTGCGCCGCCAGTGATCGCACGACAGGTACATCGCCTTTTGCGGCGCGCCCGCGCACTTGATCGGCATCGGCGGCTGCGTGAAGAGCGCATTGCCGCCGCGGAACGCGCGCACGAGCTCCCACGTGTACGGCGCGAGATCGTAGCGGTAGTTCGACGTGACGCCGTTGCGGCCGAGCGTGTCGGCGAGGCCGTCGATCGCGTGCCAGTCGAGCTTGAGCCCCGTGCACACGACGAGCTTGCGATAACCGATGCGCCGGCAGCCGTCGAGCACCACGACGTGCGCGTCGGGCTCGAAGCCCGCGACGGCGGCCTGGATGCGGTGCACGCCGCGCGGCAGCACGTCGGTCATCGGCCGCGCGGTGGTGCCGGGCTGGAACACGCCCGCGCCGACCATCGTCCAGCCGGGCTGGTAATAGTGGACGTCGGCGGGATCGATCACCGCGATGTCGAGCGACGCGTCGCGCGCGAGCAGGCTCGACGCGACGGCGATGCCGGCGGCACCCGCGCCGACGATCACGATGTCGTGTCGTGCGTCGACGGCCGGCGCCGTGTGGTGGCTGTTTTGCGTGACACGCGATGCAAGCGCGCTCAGGTCGTAGCCGGCCGCGCCGGCGGTGGCGACGAGGTCGTCCAGCGGATGCAGCCCCGCCTGCGACAGCGCCCACAGCGTGGCCGAGCGCGTGCCGCTGCGGCAGTACGCGAGCACAGGCCCGTCGAGTGACGCGACGAGCGCGCCGAACTGCGCAGCTTGGTCGTCGGTCACCTTGCCGGTATCGACCGGCAGGTAATGCACGTCGATACCGAGCGGCGCGGCGGCCGCGCGGATCTCGGTGACGGTCGGCTGGTCGGCGCCTTCGCCGTCGGGCCGGTTGCAGATGATCGCGCGGATGCCCGCCGCGTGAAGCGCGGGCAGGTCGGCCGCCGCGATCTGCGGCGAGACCGACAGCGTATCGGTCAGCTTGCGGAGGGTCGTCATGTCGGAGTTCTCGTTGGGGTGCGGGCGCTCAGATCGCGTCGAGCGGAATCTTCAGGTAGCGCACGCCGTTGTTCTCGGGCTCCGGCAGGTGGCCGGCGCGCATGTTGACCTGCACGGACGGCAGCATCAGCACGGGCATGTCGAGCGTCGCGTCGCGCGCGGTGCGCATCGCGACGAAATCGTCCTCGGTCACGCCGTCCTTCACGTGCACGTTCGCGCGGCGCTGCTCGGCGACGGTCGTCACGAACTGCACGTCGCGGCCGCCCGGCTGGTAGTCGTGGCACAGGAACAGTCGCGTGTCGGGCGGCAGCGCGAGCACCCGCGCGATCGAGCGGTACAGCGTGCGCGCGTCGCCGCCGGGGAAGTCGCAGCGGGCCGTGCCGTAGTCGGGCATGAACAGCGTGTCGCCGACGAACGCCGCGCGCTGCGTCGCGTCGTCCACGCAGTAGGTCATGCACGCGGGCGTGTGGCCCGGCGTGTGCAGCGCGCGGATCGTCAGCGCGCCGAGCGCGAGCGTGTCGCCGTCGTCGACGAGCCGGTCGAACTGGCGGGCGTCTTCCGCAAAGCCCGGCCCTGCGTTGAACAGCGTGCCGAACACGTGCTGCACGCGGCGCACGTGCGAACCGATCGCGATCTGGCCGCCGACCCGTGCTTTCAGGTAGGGCGCGGCCGACAGGTGGTCGGCGTGCACGTGCGTCTCCAGCAGCCAGTGCACGGTCGCGCCGAGTTCGGCGACGCGCGCGATCAGCCGGTCGGCGCTCGCGGTGCGCGTGCGGCCGGATTTCGGGTCGTAGTCGAGCACGCTATCGATCAGCGCGCACGCGCGGCTCGCCGTATCGAGCAGCAGATAGCTGACGGTGTGGGTGGCCGGGTCGAAAAAACCTTCGACCGACAGGGCGGGGGCGTTGCTCACGGGGTGTCCTCGATCGGGTTCTGCATCTGCAATGGTGGTCTTTGTCTCAAGAAGCGTGCCAGCGCTGCGGCGTGACCCGCCCGATGTGGCAGGGGCTTGATTCAGCACGGGTTTTGGGCGCGTCGGCGGCCCCGAGAAGGTGGTGGCGACATCCGGCGGCAGACGGGGACTGCCACAACTGGCAGTGTCGTGGCAGAATTGGCAGCCAGCCTGGCAGTCCGTCCGGGCGCCCCTTCGCCGAGCGAGCCGCCGCATGAATCCGCACGACACCATTCCGATCGTCCCTGTTCCGCGCCGCGACGCGATGCCGGACGTCCACGCGCTCGTCGCGTATCTGGAGCAGGACCCGCAGCCGATGATCGTGGTCGACCCCGACTACCGCATCCTCGCGGCGAACGATGCGTACCGGCGTCAGTTCGGTGTGGCCGGCGTCGAGCACGTGGGCCGGCACTGTTTCCAGGTGTCGCATCACTACGACGTGCCGTGCGACCAGGCGGGTGAGCACTGCCCGATGAAGCAGGCGCTCGAGTCGCGCGGGCTGAACCGCGTGCTGCACATCCATCACACGCCGCGCGGCCCCGAGCATGTCGACGTCGAGCTGCGGCCGATCTTCGATGCACACGGCAATGTGATCGCGTATGTCGAGCGGCTGACGACGGTGCGCAGCGCGTCCGCGCAGCCGAGCGCGGAAGGGCTCGTCGGCGGCTCCGATGCGTTCAACGTGGCGCTCGGCGCGTTGCAGCGCGTGGCGCCGTCGACGCTGCCGGTGCTGCTGCTCGGCGAATCGGGCACCGGCAAGGAGTTGTTCGCCCGCGCGCTGCACGAGGCGAGCGACCGCGCGATGGGGCCGTTCGTCGTCGTCGATTGCTCGGGGATCGCCGAGACGCTGTTCGAGAGCGAACTGTTCGGCTACGAGAAGGGCGCGTTCACGGGCGCGAACCAGCGCAAGCCGGGCCTCGTCGAAACCGCGCAGGGCGGCACGCTGTTTCTCGACGAGATCGGCGACGTGCCGCTGCCGATGCAGGTGAAGCTGCTGCGGCTGATCGAATCGGGCACGTTCCGGCGCGTGGGCGGCGTCGAGGCGCTGCGTGCGGATTTCCGGCTGGTCGCGGCCACCCACAAGCCGCTGCGCGAGATGATCGACGACGGCCGGTTCCGGCAGGATCTCTACTACCGGATCAACGCGTTTCCGATCCCGCTGCCGGCGCTGCGCGAACGGCAGGGCGACGTCGCGCTGCTGGCCGAATCGATCCTGCGGCGGATCGCGAACGCACGCGGCAACGCCGGCGACGCGAATGCGCGGCCATTCACGCTGACCGAGCGCGCGCGGGCGTGCCTCGACGCCTATGCGTGGCCCGGCAACATCCGCGAGTTGCGCAACGTGCTCGAACGCGCGTGCCTGTTCGCGGACGACGGGACGATCCGCGTCGAGCATCTGCCGGCCGAACTCGTCGCGGCAGCGGCGGCGCCGCGCGCGCAGGCGGCGGATGCGCGCGGCGTGTCGGATGCCGAGCTGGTCCGTATCGCGCGCACGTTCGACGGCACGCGCAAGGCGCTGGCCGAACAACTCGGATTGAGCGAGCGGACGCTCTACCGGCGGATGAAGGCGCTCGGCCTCGGCTCGCGCGAGCGCTGAACGGGCAGGTCGCGCGCGGCTGGCGGCGGCACGCGGCTTTGTCGATAATGGCGCGTTCGATTTCACCGCTCTCTCCATCGCCGATGAAAAGACATGCCCTTTCGCGTTGCCTGTGGCTCGCAATCGCAGCGCTGGCCAGCCCGGCGCACGCCGCCGACTACACGTGGACCGATGCGGCCGGCGCACACGCGGTGACGCTCGCCAGAACCGCGTCCGGCGACGACGTCGAGCTCAAGGTGTCCGCGACGCTCGACGGCCACCTCGACTGGACGGTGCGCGACTACGTGAAGGATTGCCCGGTCGACGTGATTCTCGATGTCGTGCCGAAGTCGATCGAAATGCGCGACCTGCTCGGCAACGGCCGCAAGCAGTTCCTGTTCGCGTACAAGATTGGTTGCCGGGGAGACGTGAGCGCCGATCAGGTCAAGTACTTCCTGATCGACAGGGGCGCGAAATACGTGCTGCGCGGCGAGGAAACCGTCACGGTCAACGGCAAGTTCGTCGACGGCGGCGCGGCGCCCGTGCCGAACGCGGACCTGAAGGCGCAGCCCGCGTTTCTGCGCTACATGACGAAGCGCTGGCGAGAGATCAGCGTGCGCAACGACTAGGCGGGCGCCGGGCCGTCGTGCGCGCGATACCGGCTGCCCATGGTGAAACGGGCGGCACACGGGCAACCCGCGTGCCGCCCGCCCGTCATGCGATCAACGCACCGGCGCCAGCTGCGCCATCGCTGCGCGCACGAAACCGAGCAGCGTGTCGTCGGTCCACGAATCCTTCGTCAGCGCCGGCTCGTTCATCAGCGCGTGGCGGAATTTCGCGTGCGTGGCCGGATCGTGGCCCGCGTAGCTGCAGAACAGCTCGAACCAGCGCTGCGCGAGCGCGCGGCCTTGCGGCGAATCGGGCTGCGCGCCCGCATCGATCGCGTCGCGTACGTCGGCCATCAGTTGCGGCCATTCCATCGAGCGTTCGCCGTAGTGCGCCCGCATGAAGCGGATCTCGTCCGGCGCCAGATACTTCTCGAAGAGCCGCATCTTCGTTTCCGCCGAAGCGCGCAGCACATAGTCGCGCAACGCGGTCGAAATGCCGATCTTCGACTGCATCGACGGTTCGTGCTCGTGCATCAGGTTCAGCTTCGCGAGCAGGCGCGGATCGTTGTTCGTGTCACGCACCAGTTGCGCCATCCAGCGCGCGGCGAGCGCACGGACGCGCTCGTCCTCGGCGGGCACGCCCGCCTCGTGCAGCGCGCGCACTTCGGCAACGAGCGCGATCCATTCCGCGTCGCCGGCCTGGCTCTTCTGGTACATCGGCAGGCGAGCGAGTTCTTCCTCGGAAAAATATTTGTCGTACACGGTCATCAACTCCAGTGTGGTGAGCCAATCGGCCAGTTCCGGCTCGGTGCCCGCCGCGAGCTGCGCATGCAGGCTCGCGAGTCGCTCGCGCAGTTGCGCGGTTTGCGCGAGCTGGCGGTCGAGCGACGCGATCTGCCTGGCGACGAGATCGACGAGCGGGGTACCGGGCTGGTTCAGGTAGTCGCCGATTTCGGCGAGCGACAGTCCGAAGCGACGCAGGGCCTGGATCTGGTGGAGCCGGGCAATGTCGTCGCGGTCGTACAGCCGGTAGCCGTTGTCGGCGCGCGCCGAAGGCGTCAGCAAACCGATTGCGTGATAGTGATGAAGCGTGCGGACGGTCAGTCCGCTGCGTTTCGCCAGGTCTCCCACTTTCAGCCGCATTCGTTCCTCCGTTCGGTGCGCACACTGGAGTCTCGAACGTTACGCTACGTGAGGGTCAAGCGAAAGAGCGGCGATCGGACGCGCGTGGCGGGAATCCGCACGCGCATCCGATCGAAGGGGGTGCTTATTGCGCCGAAGGGACGGCGGTGGGCGCGGCGGCGCGTGCCTGCGTGCCGGCCATGCCAGCCGTGCCGTCGCCGGCCGCGTGGCCGGTTTTACCCGACTTGTCGCCGCCGTCGGCCGGCGGCGTCCCCATTGCCTGGTAAAGCCGCGCGGTATCCGCGAACCGTGCGCCGGTCGCGCGAATCTCGTCGAGCCGCGCATTGCGGTACTGCAGCTCGCTCGCGCGCGCCGCCGACGGCGGCAGCGCACCGAGCCGCACGCGGGCGGCCGCGTCGTCGTATGCGCCCCGTGCGGACAGCGCGGCGCGCGACGACGCATCGAGCGCCTCCGCGTCGTGCTCGAGCGCCGCAAGCGAATCGGCGACGTTCTGGAACGCGCCGAGCACCGCCTGCTTGTACTGGTCGACCGCGGCCTCGTAGGTCGCCTTCGCCGCGCGGCGCTGGGCGAGCAGCGCGCCGCCATGGAAGATCGGCTGGCTCAGCGACGCGCCGACGTTCCAGATCGCGCCGGCGCCCGACAGCATCGCCGGCCAGCTGAAGCCGCCTTTGCCCATCGCCGCCGACAGCGACAGTTGCGGAAACATCTGCGCGGTCGCGAGGCCCACTTCGGCGGCGGCGGCCTTCAGCCCCGCGTCGGCGGCCTGGATGTCCGGGCGGCTTTGCAGCAGGTCCGACGGCACGACGACGGGCACCTGCTCGGGCAGGTGCAGATCGGTGAGCGCGAGATCGGCCGGCGGCCGGTCTGGCGTGCGGCCGACCAGCACCGCCAGCGCATGGCGGGCCGAGTCGCGCTGCTGGCGCAGCGCGGGCAGGCTCGCGGCGAACGTGTCGGCGCTTTGCCGGGCATTCAGCGCGTCGCTGCGCGAGGCCGAGCCGAGCGCATGACGGCGCTCCGCGTCGTGCGCCTGGTCGTTCGCGAGCGCGACGAGCCGCTCGGTCGTGTCGATCTGTGCATTGAGCACCGACACGGTGATCGATGCGGTGACGATGTTCGCGGCCAGCGCGCGCCGCGCGGATTCGAGCTGGAACGCGCTGACGTCGACGCGTTTCGCGAGCGCGCGGTTCGCGAAGCGCGACACGCCGAACAGGTCGACCGTGTAGCTCGCCTGCAGTTGCCCGACGAACGTGTCGTACAGCAGCGTCGGCGCGCCGAGCGCGGGAATCGGCACGCCGAGCGCGCGCTGGCGCGTGGCCTGGCCGCCTGCGTCGATCGACGGCAGCATCGAGCTGCCGATCTGACCGCGCAACTGTTCGCGCGCGGCATCCAGCGAATGCGACGCCGCGCTCAGCGTCGGGCTGTTGCGCAGCCCTTCGTCGACGAGCGCGTTCAGCGCGTCGGACCGGTACTGCTTCCACCAGTCCGGCACCGGCTGCGCACCGACCTCGAACTGCTGCGCGACGCCTTGTGCGGACACGGTCTGCTCGACTTGCGGCGCGGCGCCGTAGTGCGCGGGCGACGGCATCGCGGGCGGCTCGCCGCTCGGTGCGAACCACGCGCAGCCCGCGAGCGGGCCGGCGATGCTCACCACCGTGAGCGCCCGCACGGCTTTCGTTTTCAGGGTCATCGATCGATCCATGGTCAGGCTCCCGACGGCGCGGCAGGCGTGCCGCCTGGCGGCGGGCCGTCCTGCGGGTCGCGTTCGTCGCGCTTCACGCGGAACCACGTCGCGTACAGCGCGGGCAGGTAGAACAGCGTCAGCACGGTCGCGCTCGTGATGCCGCCCATCAGCGCGGTCGCCATCGGCCCGAAGAAGTTCGAGCGCAGCAGCGGGATCAGCGCGAGCACCGCGGCCGCGGCCGTCAGCGTGATTGGGCGGAAGCGCCGCACGGTCGCGCCGATGATCGCGTCGACACGGCCGTGGCCGGCCGTGATGTCCTGCTCGATCTGGTCGACCAGGATCACCGAGTTGCGCATGATGATCCCGAACATCGCGATCACGCCGAGCATCGCGACGAAACCGAACGGCTGGCCGAACAGCAGCAGCGTCGCGACCACGCCGATCAGCCCGAGCGGCGCGGTCAGCACGACCATCAGCACGCGCGAGAAGCTCTGGAGCTGGATCATCAGCAGCGTGAACACGGCGATCGCCATCAGCGGCATCTGCGCGTTGATCGACTTCTGCGCCTTCGCGCTTTCCTCGACCGAGCCGCCGATGTTGATCTGATAGCCGACCGGCAACTGCGCGCGCAGCGCATTCAGCTTCGCGTCGACCGCATGCGTGACGTCGATGCCCTGGGCGCCGGCGCGCACGTCCGACTGCACGGTGATGGTCGGCTGGCGGTCGCGCTCCCACACGACGCCGTATTCGAGCGTCGGCGTGAAGCGGCCGAGCGAGCCGAGCGGCACGGGGCCGTTCGGCGTCGGCAGCGCGAGGCCCGCGAGCTTGGCCGGATCGACGCGGTCGGCGCGCGGCGCGCGCAGGTCGACGGCGATCAGCTTGTCGCGCTCGCGATACTGCGTGACGGTCGTGCCGGACAGCGTCATCGCGAGGAAGCTCGACACGTCCTGCGACGTGACGTTCAGCTCGCGCGCCTTCTTCTGGTCGAGCTCGAAGCGCACCGAGCGCTCGGCCGGCTCGTCCCAGTCGAACTGCACGTTGACCGTGCGCGCATCGCCGCGCATCGTCGCCGCGACCTTCTCGGCGATCGAGCGGACCGTCGCGATGCTGTCGCCGCTCACGCGGAACTGCACCGGATAGCCGACCGGCGGGCCGTTCTCGAGCCGCGACAGGCGCCAGCGCACGGCCGGGAACGTGTCGCGCAGCGTGGTTTCGAGCCAGGTCGCGAGCTTCTCGCGATCCTCGACCGATTTCGCGGTGATCACGAACTGCGCGAAGTTCGGCAGTTGCAATTGCTGGTCGAGCGGCAGGTAGAAGCGCGGCGCGCCGCTGCCGACGAAGTTCACCGCATGGTCGATCTCGGGACGCTTGGCGATCACTTTCTCGAGACGCTCGGTCTCGCGCAGCGTCGCCGCGAACGACGCGCCTTCGGGCAGCCGCAGGTCGACCAGCAGCTCGGGCCGGTCGGAGCTCGGGAAGAACTGCTGCGGCACCAGCGAGAAGCCCATCATCGCGACGACGAACAGGGCGCCGGTGATCAGCAGCACGACGAAGCGCCGCTCGATGCACCAGTCGATCCAGCCGCGCAGCCGCCGGTAGAAGCGCGTGTCGTAGATGTCGTGCTCGTGATCGTCGGGCAGGTGTGCCTCGTGCGCGTGCCGCTTGCGCTCGGGCAGCAGGTGGAAGCCCAGCAGCGGGATCAGCACGACGGCCGCGAACCACGACGCGATCAGCGCGATCGCCGACACTTCGAAGATCGAGCGCGTGTATTCGCCGGTGCTCGATTTCGCGAGCGCGATCGGGAGGAAGCCTGACACCGTGACGAGCGTGCCCGTCAGCATCGGGAACGCGGTGCTGGTGTACGCGAACGCGGCGGCGCGCGCGCGGGTGTAGCCCTGTTCGAGCTTCACGGCCATCATCTCGACCGCGATGATCGCGTCGTCGACGAGCAGCCCGAGCGCGAGCACGAGCGTGCCGAGCGACACCTTGTGCAGCCCGATGTCGAACAGGTACATGAACAGCGCGGTGACCGCGAGCACTACCGGAATCGAGATCACGACGACCATCCCGGTGCGCAGCCCCAGCGACACGAGGCTCACGACCAGCACGATCGCCACCGCCTCGGCGACGGCTTCGAGGAAGTCGTCGACCGAATGCGAGACCGCGTGCGGCATGCTCGACACCAGCGTCAGCTTGAGGCCGGCCGGCAGTTGCGCCTGCAGGTCCTTCGATTCGGCGTCGAGCGCCTTGCCGAGCCGGATCACGTCGCCGCCCGGCTGCATCGTCACGCCGATGCCGAGCACGGCATGGCCGTTGGTTCGCATCTGCGTGACTTGAGGGTCGTCGTAGCCGCGTTTCACGGTGGCGAGATCGCCGAGCCGGAAGGTGCGGCCGTTGATGCGGATCAGCGTATTGGCGATCGCATCGACGTTGTCGAACTGGCCGCTCGGCCGCACGAACACGCGATCGTCGGCGGTCGTCAGCACGCCGGTCGACGAGATGCCGTTCTGCGCGTTGATCGCCTGGCCGAGCTGCTGCGGCGAGATGCCGAGGCGCGTGAGCTGCGCGTTGTTGACCTCGATGAAGATCCGCTGGTCGGGGTCGCCGAAATAGTCGACCTTGCCGACGCCCGGCACGCGCAGCAGCACGGTGCGCAACTGGTCCGCGTAGTCGTGCAGTTGCGCGGGCGTGAAGCCGTCGCCCTCGAGCGTCCAGATGTTGGTGTAGACGTCGCCGAATTCGTCGTTGAAGAACGGGCCCTGCACGCCGGGCGGCAGCGTATAGCCGATGTCGCCCACTTTCTTGCGGATCTGGTACCAGGTTTCGGGCACGTCCTTCACGGGCGCCGAATCCTTCATCGTGAAGAAGATCAGCGATTCGCCGGGGCGCGAATAGCTGCGCAGGAAGTCGATGGCCGGCGTTTCCTGCAGCTTGCGGCCGATCCGGTCGGTCACCTGTTCCTGCACCTGTCGCGCGCTCGCGCCGGGCCAGAAGGTGCGGATCACCATCACGCGGAACGTGAACGGCGGGTCTTCGGATTGCGCGAGCCGCGTATAGGCGAGGATGCCCGCGAGCGTCGCGAGCGCGATCAGGTAGACGACCAGCGCCTGATGGCGCAGCGCCCACGCGGACAGGTTGAAGCGGCCTTCTTCGTGGGAGACGCTCACGATGCGAAGTCCTCCGGGTGCAGCGGCGCGATCGCGCGCACCTTCTCGCCCGCGCTGACCGTATGCACGCCCTGCAGCACGACGCGCTCGCCCGGCTGCAGCCCGTGCGACACGGTGACGGTGCGCTCGTTGAAGCGCGCGACGTCGACGCGGCGCAACTCGAGCGTGTCGTCCTTGGTGCGCACGATCCACACGGCCGGATGCGGGCCGTCGTGGAACAGCGCGGTCGCGGGCAGCGTGATCGGCTGCGCGTCGCCGGCGGCCGGCGCGCCGTCGAACGCGACGTCCGCGGTCATGCCGAGCCGGATCGCCGGATCGGGCGTGCCGAGCGTGAGCTTCACGCGGTAGGTGCGGCTTTGCGGATCGGCGGCCGGCGCGATTTCGCGCACCTTCGCGGCGAACTGGCGGCCCGGCAGCGACGGCAGCGTGACGGTGGCCGCATGGCCCGGCGCGAGCGACGCGAGCGCGGCCTCGGGCACGTCGCTGATCACGTCGACGTCGCCCGACCACGCGAGCTGGTAGACCGGCTGGCCGGCCGACACGTTCTGGCCGGTATCGGCCTGTTCGGCGGTGATGGTGCCCGCATGATCGGCGACGAGCGTCGCGTAGCGGAGCTGATTCTTCGCGAGCGCGAGCTGCTGCTGCGCCTGGTCGCGCTGCGCGAGCGCCGACGTGTAGCTGTTCTGCGTCTGTTCGAGCTGCGCGGTCGCGATCAGGTTTTCGCGGGCCTGCGCACGATCGCGATCGAGCTGTTGCTTCGCGAACGCGAGGCTGTGCGACGCGGCATCGAATTGCGCCTGCGCACTCGCGGCGTTCTTCTCGACGTCGGACGGATCGAGGAGCGCGACGACCTGGCCGACTTTCACCGTGTCGCCGAGCCGAACCTTGCGCTCGATGATCTTGCCGGCGATGCGGAACGACAGCGGCGTCGCATAGCGCGGCTGGATGTCGCCGGGCAGCGTGCGCGCGGCCGCGGCGGTGTCGGCCCGCGCGGGCAGCGCGACGACGGGGCGCGGGGCGGGCGGTGCGGATTCTTTCGGATGACAGGCGGCAAGGACGAGCGCGGCGCCGATCAGCAGCGCGGCGCGGGAACCGGAGCGATTCACGAAACCCCCAGGTGAGGTGGAGCGGAACGAAGCCGGCAAGCGCGGCGGGCGCTTGCCCCAAGCGGCGCCGGCAGCGGCGCACACGGAAAGATGAACGACATCTTCAGAAACTGTGGCGAATTCTAATACACGCCTGTATCTGAATGCAAAGATGAATCTGAAAGGGAAGGGATGCTAGACTGCGCGGCATGAAACCACAGCGCTTAACTCGCGAGCAGAGCAGGGACCAGACGCGCGAACGTCTGCTGAAAGCCGCGCATCGCATTTTTCTGAAGAAAGGGTATGTGGCCGCGAGCGTCGAGGACATCGCGGCGGCCGCTGGCTACACGCGCGGCGCGTTCTACTCGAATTTCCGCAGCAAGTCCGACCTGTTGCTGGAATTGCTGGAGCGCAACCACGAGGAGGTGCAGGCCGACTTCGTCGCGATTTTCGAAGGGGGCGGCACGCGCGAGCAGATGGAATCGATGTCGCTCGCGTACTACCGGACGCTGTTTCGCGACGACGAGTACTCGCTGCTGTGGGGCGAGGCGAAGCTGCAGGCGGCGCGCGACGCGAAGTTCCGCGTGCGCTTCAACCAGTTCCTGCACGGCAAGCGCGTGCAGATGGCCGAATTCATCCAGCGCTTCGCCGAGCGCTCGGGCACGCCGCTGCTGCTGCCGGCCGATACGCTCGCGTTCGGGCTGATGTGCCTGTGCGACGGCGTGCAGTCGTACTACACGGCCGATCCGCAGCACGTGTCGGCCGACGTGGCCGAGTCGGTGCTCGGCGGCTTTTTCGCGCGGGTCGTGCT
Source organism: Burkholderia sp. E168m22 (assembly GCF_001319805.1). Taxonomy (NCBI): domain Bacteria; kingdom Pseudomonadati; phylum Pseudomonadota; class Betaproteobacteria; order Burkholderiales; family Burkholderiaceae; genus Burkholderia; species Burkholderia sp. E168m22. The sequence continues at coordinate 114,894 of NZ_BBSK01000020.1, read as the reverse complement.
GGGGCGTGCGCCGGACTGACCGGCGCGGGCGGTGCGAGTGGTGCGGCGACGCGCGTCAGCGTTCGCCGGTCATCCGCCGGTACGCGTCGAGCAGCGACGTCTTGTAGACCACGCCCGCGAGCGTCGGCTCGGCTTCGCTCTCGATCACCGGCAGGCGTTCGCCCTGGAACGCCATGAAGCGCTGGAGCGCGGTCGCGAGCGGCATGTCGGGCGTGAGCAGCGGAAACGGCGTGTGCGCGTAGTGCGCGGCCGTCTTGTCGGTCGTGTCGCGCTTGTCGAGCAAATCGGACGTGATGTCCTTCAACGCGACCGCGCCGCGAAAGCGCCCGGCGTCGTCGGTCACGTACAGATACTTCACCGGATATTCGAGAAACACGCGCGTCATGTCGGCGACGCTCGCGGTGAGCGGCACGACCGTCTGCGCGGGCTGGATCAGCTCGCGCATCTGCGTGGTGCGCAGCCGCTGCCGCTCCTGCGCATCCTGGTAGTGGTGCTGCGTGATTTCGTACATCGACGTCGTGCCCGTCGCGCGCGCGACGAAATACGCGAACACGCACGATACCAGCAGCGGCAGCACGACCTGATAGCTCAGCGTCATCTCGAAGATCATCAGGATCGCCATCAGCGGCGCCTGCGTGGCGCCCGCCATGAACGCGCCCATCCCGACGATCGCGTACGCGAAATACGCGGACGTATGGCCGGGCCACAGCGCGTCCATCGCGAGCCCGAACAGCGAGCCGAACACGGCGCCGACGAACAGCGTCGGCGTGAATACGCCGCCGATCGCGCCCGAGCCGGCGGTCGCGGCGGTCGCGATCACCTTGAACACCAGTACCGCGACGAGCGCCTGCCAGGTCCACGGCGCATGGAGGATGTGGTTCACGACGCTGTAGCCGTTGCCCCACACGTCCGGAATCCACACCGAGATCACGCCGACGACGAGGCCGCCGAGCGCGAGCCGCACGGGCAACGGCACCGGCAGCCGCTTGAACTGCGTCTTCGACGCGTCGAGCAGGTGCAGGAACTGCGGCGCGAGCACGCCGCACAGCGCGCCGAGCACGACGAACGGCAGCACCTCGGCGCCCGTCACGGCCGGAAACACCGGCATCTCGTACGGCGGCCGGTAGCCGGCGAATTCGCGCATCACGATGTTCGCGACGACCGACGCGACGACCATCGGCCCGAAGCTCTCCATCGCGATCGTGCCGAGCACGATTTCCGACACGAAAAAGGCGCCGGCGATCGGCGCGTTGTACGCGGACGTGATGCCGGCCGCCGCCCCGCACGCGACCAGCAGGCGCAGGCGCGGCGGGTCGAAGTGCGCGAAGCGGCCGACGAGCGACGCGGCGAGCGCCGCGAGCTGCACCATCGGGCCTTCGCGGCCGATCGAGCCGCCGCTGCCGATCGTCAGCAGCGACGACACGCTGCGCCACAGGCTCTGCCGTACCGGCACGACGCCGTTGCCGAGCGCGACCGACTCCATGTAGTCGGTCTTGGCGGCCTCCTTGTCGCCGCGCGTCGCGAGCAGCAGCACGCAGCCGGCGAGGAAGCCGCCCGCGGCCGGCATCCAGAACCGCAGGTACCACGGCAGGCTCTTCGCCATCTGCACGAAGCTGCCGCTGTGCCCCGAGATCAACCGCTGCATCAGGTCGATGCCTTCGCGAAACGCCATCGTCGCAAAGGCGCCGCCGACGCCGACGATGGCCGACCAGATCAGCATCGTATGGGCGTCCGACAGGCGGAACAGCGTTCGGGCGCGAGTGCGCAGCTTCAGCAGGAACGAGAGCACGGCTGAAAGGGGGCGATGGAAAACGACGCGAAGCATAGCACTGCGCCGCGCCCGCGGGACCGCCTCGTGGGGCTTCCCGTCGGGCGCGGCGCGCGAACCGTCGCGGACGTGCGGCTCAGCCAAGCCAGTGCTGCACGGCCCAGGTGATCCCGTAGCCGCCGGCGATCAGCCACACGTTCAGGATCAGGCCGGTCATCAGCGCACGCGGGCCGGCCGCGCGGATCTGCGCGACGCGCGTCTCGATGCCGAGTGCGGTCATGGCCATCGTCAGCGCGAAGGTGTCGAGCACGTTCAGCGTATGCGTGACGTCCGCGGGCAATACGTTCAGCGAATTGACGATCACGAAGCCGAGGAAGCCGAGCGCGAACCAGGGCACCGCCACCTTGCGCTGGCGTTGCGTGCCGCCGGCCGTGTCGTGAGCCGCGCGCGCGGAACGGGACGAACGGGCGAGCCACCAGCCGAGCGCGAGCAGCACGGGCACCAGCAGCATCACGCGCGTCATCTTCACGATCGTCGCGACGTGCACGACCTCCGGGCTGATGTCGCTCGCCGCGCCGACCACCTGCGCGACTTCGTGGATCGTGCCGCCGAAGAACAGGCCGAGGCCGGCCGGATCGAGGTTCAGCAGCCCAGCGTGGTAGGCGAGCGGATACAGGAACATCGACAGCGTGCCGAACAGCACGACGCTACCCACCGCCATCGCGCTCTGGTGCGGCTTCGACTGCAGCGTCGACTCGAACGCGAGCACCGCGGCCGCGCCGCAGATCGCGCTGCCGGCGGCGGTCAGCAGCGCGGCGTCGCGGTCGAGCTTCATCAGCTTCATGCCGACCCAGGTGCCGATCGCGAGCGTGCTGACGACGATCAGTACCGACACCGCGAGGCCTGGCAGCCCGACCTGCGCGATTTCCTGCAGGCTCACGCGCAAGCCGAAGAACGCGACCGCGATGCGCAGCAGCTTGCGCGCGGAGAAATTGACGCCGGCCGCCCAGCTGGCCGGCATGCCGTCGCGCAGCGCGTTGCCGTACAGCGCGCCGGCGACGATGCCGACGATCAGCGGCGACAGGCCGAGCCCCGCGATCGCGGGAAGCTCGGACAGGCTCGTGACGGCGGCGGCGAACAGCGCGACGAACAGCACGCCGTTCAACTGGCCGCGCATCGACGGCGCGGCGTGGCTGAGAGGGGGAGTCGGAGCAGTGGACATGGAGCACCGTGATGGAGCGTGTGGCGATGGTGTAATCCTAATTTCGTTATATCGATATGAAAAATTGTGATTTGTGACGTAAGCTATCCGGAAAGCCGATAATTCATCCCCATGACCCCGGATCAACTGATAACGTTCGCCGCCGTCGCCGAGCATCTGAACATCAGCCGCGCCGCCGTGGCGCTGCATCTGTCGCAGCCGGCCGTGTCGGGCCAGTTGCGGCTGCTGCAGGACGAGTTCGGCGAGCCGCTGTACCAGCGCGACGGCCGCGGCATCCGCCTGACGCCGGTCGGCGAACAGCTCGCGCAATACGCGAAGGCGCAGCGCGACACGTTCGCGCAGGCGCGTGCGTTTCGCGACGCGGTGCGCGGGCTGGAAGCCGGCACGCTGCGCATCGGCGCGAGCACGACGCCCGCGAGCTACCTGCTGCCGTACCTGATCGCGGCGTTCCAGCCGCACGCGCCGCGCGTGTCGATCCAGACGATGAGCGGCAATACGGCCGACGTGGTCGCGGCGCTGCCGTCGCTCGACATCGCGCTGATCGAAGGGCCGCCCGGCGAGGCGCTGCCGCCTGGCACGGCCGTGCACGCGTGGCACGAGGACGAGATCGTCGCGATCGTGCCGGCCGGCCATCCGCTCGCGGCGCCCGGCTACGACGCGGGCGTGACGCTCGACGCGCTGGCCGCGCATCCGCTCGTGCTGCGCGAGGCGGGCTCCGCGGTGCGGCAGCTCGTCGAGCGCGCGTTCGCGCATGGCGGCGCGCCGATGCGTGTCGCGTTCGAGATCGCGGGGGTCGAGGCGGTGAAGGAGGCCGTGCGCGCGGGGATGGGCGTCGGGTTCGTGTCCGCGATGTCGCTGCGTCACGAGGATGCGGCACTCGTGCCGCGCTCGCTGGCGCCCGCGCCGCTCACGCGGCATTTCTCGATCCTCGTGCCGCATGGCGGCGCGCCGTCGCGGGTCGCCGCGCAATTCCTCGAAATGAGTCTCGCGCAGGACCTCGCATAGGCGCCAACACCGTGCCGGGAACGCGCGTTGCGCGCTGGCGGACGCGTATTCACGGGACAACCGGGCCTTAGGGATTTCCTCTATGGCGTGGGTCCGAAGTGGAGCGCACCATCCGTCTCAAGCAAATGGAACCGGTTCCATTCCGGTGAAAAAGGGCAACATGGCAGACATCGTGATCGTGGCGAGCGCATTCGGGATGGATCGGGTGCGCCAGGAGGGCCACAGTGCATTCATCGCGACCGTGGCGGCATCCGGCGCGGCCGGTTTCGAGGTGCGGCGCGAACTGTTCGCGTCGGACGACGATACGGCGCCCGGCGCGCTGGCCGCGCTCGGCGCGCAGATCGCCGGCCACGGACTGTGGTCGGTCTATTCGACCCCCGACTCGCTGTATACCCAAACGGGTGCGCTCGACGTCGACGCCTTGCGCGACGCACTCGCGCAAGCCGACGCACTCGGCGCGCGCTTCGTGAAATTCCAGCTCGGCGGCTTTGCCGGCGACGCGCATGCGGCCGAGATCGTCGCGCTGTCGCGCGGGGCGCGGGCTCGCGTGGTGGTCGAAAACGGCCAGCCCGAGATCGGCGGCGCGTTCGTGCAGTTCCGCGGGCTGTTCGACGCGCTCGCCGATGCCGGCCTGCCCGATGCGCTCGGCATGACGTTCGACATCGGCAACTGGCAGTGGCGCGGCGAAGCGCCGCTCGACTGCGCGCAGGTGCTCGCGCCGCACGTGGAATACATTCATTGCAAGACCATCGAAGGCGAGGGCGCGCGTCGTTTCGCCGTCGCGCCGGCGCCGAACGATCCGCTCGTGACCGGTGTGCTCGCGGCGCTGCCGCAGCACGCGCCGCGCGGCATCGAGTTCCCGTTCGACGCGGCCGACCTGGCGGGCGACGCCTGCCGGCGGGTCGCATGGCTCGCGACCGCGTGACCACGTGACCGCAGCAGGATTCTGAGGAGTTCAGTCATGAAAGCAGCACTCGATGTCGTGACCTACGGCGAAGCGATGGCGATGTTCGTCGCGACGGAGCCCGGCCACCTCGCGCACGCCGGGCAATTCGCGAAGCGGATCGCCGGCGCCGACCTGAATGTCGCGATCGGCCTGTCGCGGCTCGGTTTCCGGGTCGGCTGGATGAGCCGGGTCGGCCGCGATTCGTTCGGGCGCTACGTGCTCGACACGCTGGCGCGCGAGGGCATCGACGCGTCGTGCGTGACCGTCGACCCGCGCTACCCGACCGGTTTCCAGCTGAAGTCGCGCAACGACGACGGCAGCGACCCGACCGTCGAATATTTCCGCAAGGGTTCGGCGGCGAGCCACCTGTCGTGCGACGACTACGTGGCCGACTACGTGCTCGGCGCGCGCCACCTGCACCTGACGGGCGTCGCGCCGGCGATCTCGGCGACGTCGTGCGAACTCGCATTCCGGCTCGCGCGCGAGATGCGTGCGGCCGGCAAGACGATCTCGTTCGACCCGAACCTGCGCCCGACGCTGTGGCCGTCCGCCGACGTGATGGCGAAGACGCTGAATGCGCTCGCGACGCTCGCCGACTGGGTGCTGCCGGGTCTCGCCGAAGGGCGGCAACTCACCGGGCACGACAGGCCGGCCGACATCGCGGGCTTCTATCTCGCGCAGGGCGCGCGCGGCGTCGTGATCAAGCTCGGCGAGCAGGGCGCGTATTTCCGCACGGCCGACGGCCGCGAAGGCACGGTCGCCGGCGAGCGCGTCGACAAGGTCGTCGATACGGTCGGCGCCGGCGACGGCTTCGCGGTCGGCGTGGTCAGCGCACTGCTCGAAGGGCGCAGCGTCGAGCAGGCGGTCGCACGCGGCAACCGGATCGGTGCGCTCGCGATCCAGGTGATCGGCGATTCGGAAGGATTGCCGACGCGCGACGCGCTCGACCGGCTCGAAAAGGTCAGCAATCACGCCGATCGCTTAGAGGAAACCGTCACCGCGCAATGAGAGGCCGGACACGGCACAATCCGCGGATCCATTTCGTGCGCGATGCACAGTAGTTTTGTTCGAGGCCGGGCAGGCGCCAGTGCGCCCACTCCGGTCCATATACGGAGACACTCTCATGGCAGCCAATCTCGCAGCCCGTCGGTGGTGGACGATCATGCCGATCGTCTTCATCACCTACAGCCTCGCTTACCTCGATCGCGCGAACTACGGGTTCGCGGCGGCGGCCGGCATCAACCAGGATCTCGGCATCAGCAAGGGTCTGTCGTCGCTGATCGGCGCGCTGTTCTTCCTCGGTTACTTCTTCTTCCAGATTCCCGGCGCGATCTACGCGGAACGCCGCAGCGTGAAGAAGCTCGTGTTCGTCAGCCTCGTGCTGTGGGGCGGCTGCGCGGCGCTGACCGGCGTGGTCAGCAACATCCCGTCGCTGATGGCGATCCGCTTCGTGCTGGGCATCGTCGAGGCGGCCGTGATGCCGGCGATGCTGATCTACATCAGCAACTGGTTCACGAAGAACGAGCGCTCGCGCGCGAACACGTTCCTGATCCTCGGCAACCCGGTCACCGTGCTGTGGATGTCGATCGTGTCGGGCTATCTCGTGCATGAATTCGGCTGGCGCCACATGTTCATCGCCGAAGGCGTGCCGGCCGTCATCTGGGCCGTGTGCTGGTGGGTCCTCGTGCAGGATAAGCCGGCCGATTCGCCGTGGTTGAGCGCGCAGGAAAAGCGCGACCTCGACGCCGCGCTCGCGGCCGAGCAGGCGGCGATCAAGCCCGTGCGCAACTATGGCGAGGCGTTCCGTTCGCCGGCCGTGATCAAGCTGTGCGCGCAGTATTTCTGCTGGAGCATCGGCGTGTACGGCTTCGTGCTGTGGCTGCCGTCGATCGTGAAGAACGGCTCCGACCTCGGGATGGTCGCGACCGGCTGGCTGTCCGCGCTGCCGTACCTCGCGGCGACGATCGCGATGCTCGCCGCTTCGTGGGCATCCGACAAGGTCGGCTCGCGCCGCGGCTTCGTGTGGCCGTTCCTGCTGGTCGGCGCGGCCGCGTTCGCCGCGTCGTATGCGCTCGGTTCGTCGCATTTCTGGATTTCGTACGCGCTGCTGGTCGTCGCGGGCGCCGCGATGTATGCGCCGTACGGGCCGTTCTTCGCGATCGTGCCGGAACTGCTGCCGAAGAACGTCGCCGGCGGCGCGATGGCGCTGATCAACAGCATGGGCGCGCTCGGCTCGTTCGTCGGCTCGTACTTCGTCGGCTATCTGAACGGTGCGACCGGGTCACCCGTCGCGTCGTATGCATTCATGAGCGCCGCGCTCGTCGCCGCGGTGATCCTCACGCTGTCCGTCAAACCCCAGGCGCGCGATGCGCATCCGCTCGCGGCGCCGCTGCAAGGAAAATGAAACGATGAAGCCCCGTATCGTCGCGTACAAGCCGCTGCCCGATGACGTTCTCGCGTACCTGCGCGAGCATGCGGACGTCGTGCAGGCCGACGGCGCCGACGCGCTCGCCGCCGCGCTCGGCGACGCGGACGGCGCGATCGGCGCGAGCCTGAAGGTCACGCCGCAGATGCTCGATCGTGCGCCGCGGCTGAAGGCGTGGTCGACGATCTCGGTCGGCTACGACAACTTCGACGTCGCCGATTTCACGCGGCGCGGCATCGTGCTCGCGCATACGCCGGACGTGCTGACCGAGTCGACGGCCGATACGGTGTTTTCGCTGATCCTGGCCTCCGCGCGGCGCGTGGTCGAACTGGCCGAATGGGTGAAGGCCGGCCACTGGCATCGCAGCATCGGCCCGGACCTGTACGGCACCGACGTGCAGGGCAAGACGCTTGGCATCGTCGGGCTCGGGCGGATCGGCGGCGCGGTCGCGCGCCGCGCGGCGCTCGGCTTCCGGATGCAGGTGCTGTACGCGAACCGGTCCGCGCATGCCGAGGCCGAGACGCAGTACGGCGCGCGGCGCGTGACGCTCGACGAGTTGCTCGCGCAGTCCGATTTCGTGTGCCTGCAGGTGCCGCTGTCGCCCGACACGCGCCACCTGATCGGCGCGCCCGAATTCGCGAAGATGAAACGCGGCGCGATCCTGATCAACGCGTCGCGCGGGCCCGTGGTCGACGAAGCCGCGCTGGTCGACGCGCTGCGCGCGGGGACGATCCGCGGCGCGGGGCTCGACGTGTTCGAGAAGGAGCCGCTGCCGGCGGATTCACCGCTGCTGCAGATGAAGAACGTCGTCGCGCTGCCGCATATCGGCTCGGCGACGCACGAGACGCGCCATGCGATGGCGCGCTGCGCCGCGGAAAACCTCGTCGGCGCGCTGGCCGGCACGCTGCGCACGAATCTCGTCAATCCGGATGCGCTGGCGCACGCCTGAGCCGCCTGAGACAACCGGCCGGCACGGCGCCCGCGTCGTTAGAGTCGATGATCTTGGTGCCGGAGGGCTGGCTGCGTTATGATCGCCCGCGCTCGTCGTATCGACGGCCGGCCACGCGGCCGGCGGCGTCGCGCGACGGGCATCCGCGCCAGGTCCGGTGCGGCCGACTGCCGTAGCACGCTGCTGGCGGGCGCGGCTCGACCGCGCAGCACCGGGCCAGCGCAGGCGCCGACGCGCCAGGACAGGGGAGGCCGCCGGTTGGCTTACGTTTCCAACAACAAAGGTCCGTCTGCTCACGAAGCGGCGCGGATCGTACGTCGCGAGGCACGACAGTGACCGATACGCAACCTTCCACGACGCGTCCGGCGACGATCAGCGACGTCGCGCGCGAGGCCGGCACGGGCAAGACCAGCGTTTCGCGCTACCTGAACGGCGAGACGCACGTGCTGTCCGTCGATCTGCGCCAGCGGATCGAGGCGGCCATCGCGCGCCTCAACTACCGGCCGAACCAGATGGCGCGCGGGCTCAAGCGCGGCCGCAACCGGCTGCTCGGCATGCTCGCGGCCGACCTGACCAATCCTTACACCGTCGAAGTGCTGCAGGGCGTCGAGGCCGCGTGCCATGCGCTCGGCTACATGCCGCTCATCTGTCACGCGGCGAACGAAGTCGAGATGGAGCGCCGCTTCCTGCAGTTGCTCACGACCTACCGCGTCGAAGGGCTGATCGTCAACGCGCTCGGCGCCGAGGAAGACGTGCTGCGCCCGCTGCGCGGCGCCGGCATTCCGGCGGTGCTCGTCGACCGCACGGTCGAGGGCTTCGAGGCCGACCTGATCGGCCTCGACAACACCGACGCGATCGAGACGGCGCTCGCGCACCTGATCGAGCACGGTTTCGACGCGATCCACTTCGTCGTGCAGCCGTTCGAGCAGGTCAGCTCGCGGCGCGTGCGCGAGGCCGCGTTCCGCGCGGCGCTGGCCGCACGCGGGCTGCCGGTGCCGTCGACGGTCGTGCTCGACCTGAACGAACCCGACGCGGCCGCGGCGGCGCTCGCCGACGTCGATGCCCGCATCGACGATGCAGCCCGGCGCGGCGTGCGCGCGGCGCTGTTCGCCGCGAATGCGCCGGTCGCGCTGGCGATCGCGCGCCACCTGCGCGCGCGCTTCGGCGCCGCGTGGCAGCAAAAGGCGGCGCTGCTGTCGATCGACGATCCGGAATGGGCCGAGCTGATCGGCATCACGACGATCCGTCAGCCGACCTACGAAATCGGCTACAAGGCCGTCGAATTCGTGCACGAGCGGATCGACGGCGCGGCGGGCGACGTGCGCGTCGCGATGCTGCCCGGCGAGTTGATTGCGCGCGCGTCGACCGCAAGCTGAGTATCATTCGGGGCACGCGGCGTGTCAGGTGCGCTGCTTCGAACCAAGGAAATACATGACTGTCGCTCCCGTCACGCTGGCCGCGCTGATCGCCGCCACGCTGATCATCGCGCTGCTGCCGCTCGTCCTCTACCGCATCCTGCGCAAGCCGCTTGCGCTCAACCGCCGCGACACGATCGTCGGCGTCACCGTCTTCACGCTGTTCGCGATGATCCTCGAGCGCGCGTTCCACGGGCTCGTGCTGAGCCACACGCCCGAGGACGGCTGGCTGACGCAGCCGCTCGCGTTCGTTGCGTACAGCGCGCTCGCGACCGCCGTGTTCGAGGAAGTCGGCCGCTATGTCGGGATGCGTTTTCTGGACCGCCGCTATGGCGCATCGGCCGGCGACGGTCGCGGGATCGGCTACGGCATCGGCCACGGCGGCGCCGAAGCGTGGTTCGTCGGCGTGCTCGTCTGGGGCCAGTGGTCGTATCTCGCGTGGCTCGCGAGCCGCGGCCAGCTCGAGACGCAGTTGTCCGACCTGCCGGTCGACACCGTGGTGCGGCTGCACATGATGCTCGCGACGCTGTCGGCCCAGTCGATCCTGCTGTTGCTGCTGGAGCGCTGCGCGGCGTTCGCGGTGCAACTGGCGCTGTCGGTGCTGGTGTGGCGCGGCGTGCGGGCCGGCCGGATGGCCGTGTTGCCGCTCGCGATCGTGCTGCATGCGCTCGCGGCGGCGCCGACGCTGCTGTACCAGGTGCGCGTGCTGCCGGCCGCGTGGGTCGAGGCCGCGTATGTCGTGCTGGTCGCGATCCTGGTGATCGCGCTGGTGAAGGCGTGCCGGCCGTCGCGTGCGGCGGCCTGACGGGAGACACGCAATGGACGACTATCTGATCGAATGCCAGAGCGCGGAATTCGATGCGCTCGCGCGCGTGATCTGCGATCTCTTTCCGGAGCAGACACGCTTCGCCGAAAGCAGTGACGAACGCGGGCGCTTCCTGTCCGTGCACTGGCTGGCGATGCGGTTCGGCGCGACGCCGAAGCGGATGACGCTCGACATCCGGATCGTGCCGGCCGCGCTCGCGCGCTACCTGGCGCTCAAGCCGATGCAGCGCGCGCGCAGCCATGCGGTGCTGCATGCGTATACGGAAGCGATGCTGGGGTCGCTCGAAGAGCGGCACGCGGCCGGCGAGGCCGTCGAGCGCGACGCAGAACTCGAACTCGACGAAGACTTTGCGTAAGCCGTGGCGCCGGTCTCGGCCGGCGCGGTGCGTTACGCGTTACGCGTCGCGGTAGACCTGCGCGAAGCGCTGCGCCTGCACGACGCCGTAGTCGCCGGGCGCGTATTGCATCACCCAGTCGCCGGCGGCGCCGCGCAGCGTGTCGCCGTTTTCCGAGCGGGCGATCGTAAACGCCTCGTCCATCCGGCGCGCGAGCACGACGGCTGGCCGGTTGCGGTAGGCGCCCGGCGTGCCGTGCGCGAGTGCCGGATCGGCGGGCAGGTATTTGGCGTCGAAGCGCGCGCGCGACACGACCCAGCGGTCGCCGGTCGAGCCGGTGATCAGCGCGTCGCCCGCGACATAACGGTTCGGGCCTTCGAGGCTCATCAGTTCGCCGTCGGCGTCCGCGAAGGATACGGCGACGGTTTCGTCCTTGACGACGCGACGAGCCTGCGGATCGGTACGCAGATCGAGTTGCTTGAGTTCGAGCATGGCGGGGAGGGGCGGGAAAGCGGGAAAAGCCGGGAGCTTATCCCGAATTCGGCGCGCCGTGTGACGCGCCGGTCGCCGATCGCGGCGCGGCGCCGTTCGGCCCGGGCGGGCCGGCACGGGGCCGGCGGGGAGGGTCAGGGCTGCGCGGGCGCGCTCGCGGCCGGCGCGGCCGCCGCCTTGCCTTCCTTGCCCTTCGTCTTGCCCTTGCCGCGGTGCTCGCCGCCGTGGTGCAGCCAGCTGCGGAAGGTCGTGTCGGCCAGCGCCTTCTGCTCGGCCGGGAAGCTCTCGTACAGCGGCGCGAACGCGTCGGCGAGCTTCTTCGCGCCATCGGCGTTCGCCTGCGACAGTTCCGCGTACTGCTTCATGTCGTCGAGCGCGGACACGTCGTGCTTCGCCATCCGTTCGCCATAGAGGCGGCCCATCGTTGCGCCGTTGTCGCGCATCGTGTCGGCGAACGTCTTCCATTGCGGTTCCTGCGCCGACGTGATCTTCAACTGGTCGTGCAGGTACTTGATGCGCTGCTCGATGCGCGCCTCGTGGCGGGCCGCGCGCTGCTCGGCGCTCGGGGCCGATGCCGCGGCCGCCGTGGCCGGTGCCTGGGCGGGCGCTTGCGGCTGCGCCGGGGTCTGCGCGAATGCGCTGGCTGCAACGACGAGCGTAGCGAGGGTGAGCGAGATTTTCTTCATGGTTGGCTCTCCGGGGTGGTGTCTGGCGAGCGGACGCGGCGGCCATTGCCGTCAGCGTACCTCTCGCGTCGCCCGCTATTAGTAGCACGTTGCCTGCGGTGCGGCAGTGAATGCGACACTTGCTTACATCCGATACGAATCGAAATCGAAGCTGCGAATCCGGGCCGTGCCGGTTGGGCGCGCCGGCGTTCGGCGCTATCATCGCGTCACTTTCCACTCCGCCGGCACATGCGTACCGGCCCAGCGTCATGCGCCCACCCCGCCTCGACCAACTCGACGATCTCGACCGGCAACTCGTCGCGCTGCTGCAAGCCGATGCGCGCGCCAGCGTCGCGGATCTCGCGCGCCAGCTCGACGTCGCGCGCACGACGGTCGTCGCGCGCATCGCGCGGCTCGAACGTACGAACGTGATCGCCGGGTACAGCGTGCGGCTCGGGCAGGACGTGCTGGACGCCAGCATCTACGCGTACGTCGGCATCATCCTCACGCCGAAATTCGGCAAGGACGTCTTGCGCAAGCTCGACCGGATGCCGGAAGTCCAGCTGCTGTGCGCGGTGAGCGGCGAGTACGACTACGTCGCGTGGCTGCGCGCCGATTCGCCGGAACGGCTCAACGACCTGCTCGACCAGATCGGCACGCTCGAAGGCGTCGAGCGCACGACGACGTCGATCATCCTGTCGCGCAAGATCGACCGCGGGACGATCGGCGGCTGAGCCGTTGCATGTAGCACCGCACATGACGGACGGCGCATGCGCGGCGCCGGTTTCGTTGCGTCACGGGTGTCTGGATTAACGGCGGGTAGATGCCCGCCCGCCTTCGTATCGGCATTCGCTGTACCTCATGATCGGCATGAGTGCCCGTCGCCCTCCTTCCGCGCACTTCGCGCGTCTCTGTCCCGACTCTCCTTTCCGTGTTTCGCTTCGACCGGCGTGTAGCCCGTGACGCATGTGCAGTTCGTGTGTCGGGAGCCATGCCGTGCGTCCTCGTCTTCGTCGTTGCAACGCGCCACCGCCAACGGCCGGTTTGCGACAGCGCCTTTACGCGATTTTTAGATGAAATGGTCGTTTCGACCAAAGGTATCGTCATAACGTCGAATTTATCGGTCGTTTCGCATCATTCTTCGTCTTGGAACTGATTTTGAGCGTCCCTAAACTGTGTTCATGGCTCGACGCCGTACACCAACAGCAAACCCATCATCAGGAGATAAGCGCATGAAAATCGCCATCGTCGGCGCAGGTCTGATCGGCCACACCATTGCTCACATGCTGCGCGAAACGGGCGACTACGAAGTCGTCGCGTTCGACCGCGATGCGGATGCGCTCGCGAAGCTGTCGCGCGAAGGCATCGCGACGCAACGGGTCGATTCGGCCGACGCGAATGCGATTCGCGAAGCAGTGAAGGGCTTCGATGCGCTCGTCAATGCGCTGCCTTACTACCTCGCGGTCAACGTGGCCGCGGCCGCGAAGGCGGCCGGCGTTCACTACTTCGACCTGACCGAAGACGTGCGCGCGACCCACGCGATCCGCGAACTGGCCGACGGCTCCGACCGCGCATTCATGCCGCAGTGCGGCCTCGCGCCGGGCTTCATCGGCATCGCCGCGCACGAGCTCGTGAACGGCTTCAGCGAAGTGCGCGACGTGAAGATGCGCGTCGGCGCGCTGCCCGAATATCCGACCAACGCGCTGAAGTACAACCTGACGTGGAGCGTCGACGGCCTGATCAACGAATACTGCCAGCCGTGCGAAGCGATCCGCGACGGCCGCAAGCAGTGGGTGCAGCCGCTCGAGGGCCTCGAACACTTCTCGCTCGACGGCACCGAATACGAAGCGTTCAACACGTCGGGCGGCCTCGGCACCCTGTGCGAGACGCTGTCGGGCAAGGTCGAGACGCTCGACTACAAGTCGGTGCGCTATCCGGGTCACCGCGAGCTCGTCCAGTTCCTGCTGGAAGACCTGCGCCTGTCGACCGATCGCGACACGCTGAAGTCGATCATGCGCCGCGCGGTGCCGTCGACGAAGCAGGACGTCGTGCTCGTGTTCGTCACGGTGACGGGCGTGAAGGACGGCCAGCTGGTGCAGGACGTGTTCACCCGCAAGATCTTCGCGAAGGACGTGTGCGGGATGCACATGAGCGCGATCCAGATCACGACGGCCGGCGCGATGTGCGCGGTGCTGGATCTGTTCCGCGAGAAGAAGCTGCCGCAGAGCGGTTTCATCCCGCAAGAGAAGGTGTCGCTGAAGGCGTTCCTGTCGAACCGCTTCGGCAAGCTGTACGACGGCGGCACGATGGAGCGCGTGCACGCGGTCGCCTGACCGTCATTGCAAGACCATTCGCCAGTCACTGGCACGAGGGCCGTACGACGCCGGGAGCGCAGCAGCGCTTCCGGCGTTGTTTTTTGCGGGAAGGGAAAGGGCGCCGGGCGGCGCGATCAGGCCGGCAGCGGCGGGACGATCGTTGCCGGTTGCGGCGGCGGCACGATGCGGGACAGCAGCGCGTCGAGGTCCGCGTCGGACGGCGCGGTGTTGTCGAACATCACGATGCCGTCGCATTCGTGGCCGGTCGGCACGAAGCGGCGCTGCCGGTATTCGTCCCAGTGCGCGAGCTTGTACGCGTCGTTCGGGTTGGCGCGCGCGACGATCCGCTGGTGCGCGACGTCTTCCGATGTGTGGACCCACACGACCGTCAGCGTGACGTCCGGCGCGATGCCGAGCCACGTGCGATCGAGGATGCGCCGGTCGCGCACTTCACGCGACAGCGGGCCGACGACGAGCGCACCGATGCCGAGCGAGAGATTGTCGCGGGCCGTGTCGAGCAGGCCCTGGTATTCGGGATCGCGAAGATGTTTCAGGTAGAGCGGGCTGTCACGGTCGTTCGGATCGTCCGTGAGCGCGCCCATCGCGGCCGCGCTGTAGCGGCCGTACAGCGTGTCCTTGTCGAGCAGGCAGAACGCTTCGCCGGTCGCGCGCATCAGCGGCCCGATGAGCCGCTTCGCGAGCGTGGTCTTGCCGGTGCCGGCGTGACCGCAGAAGAACACCAGGTGCGTCACGAATGCCGGCTCCCCGACCGCTGGCCCGACGTATCGCCGCGCTGGTCGCCGCGCGAGAATACTTCCGCTTCCAGCCACATCGCGTTGATGATGCCGAAGCCGAGCGCCACGCCGATGCCGAGTATCCACGAGAAATACCACATAGGTCTGTCTCCTTGACGGTTGGGCCGCACGGCCGTTGTGCATCGCGCAACGCAGGTCCGGCGGGCCTGTAGAAGTGCCTCGACGCGCATGCTGCGGCGCACGCAGCCCGATCATGACCAATATCGGCGTGCCGCGCAAGCCGGGCCGTTCATGCAGCAAACCGGTAAACTGATGCGCAAACCGCAACGTCACGAATACCATGCTGATCAACTGTGCTGCTTACCAGGACGGCCGCAAGCTGGCCGATATCGACATCGACGCCATTAGCGATTACGTGTCGAAGCCCGAATGCTTCGTGTGGGTCGCGCTGAAGGACCCGACGCCCGAGGAAATCGACCTGATGGGCGAGGAATTCGGTTTGCACGAGCTGGCGCTCGAGGATGCCCGCAAAGGCCATCAGCGGCCGAAGATCGAGGAATACGGCGATTCGCTGTTCGCGGTGCTGCACACGGTCGAACTCGACGAGGACGACGAATTCAAGGTCGGCGAATTGAACGTATTCGTCGGCCCGAATTACGTGCTGTCGATCCGCAACCATACCGAGCACGATTTCCGCGACGTGCGCAAGCGTTGCGAGCGCGAGCCGCACTTGTTGCGGGAGGGTTCGGCGTTCGTGTTCTACGCGTTGATGGACCAGGTCGTCGACCGGTATTTCCCGATCCTCGAAACGCTCGGGGCCGAACTCGAGGAGCTCGAGGACCGCATCTTCGCGAAGGCGACGCCGGCGTCGTCGCGCGCGATCATCGAGGATCTCTATTCGCTGAAGCGCCGGCTCGTGCTGCTGTACCAGCACACGGCGCCGCTGATGGAGCCGCTCGCGAAGCTCACCGGCGGGCGCGTGCCGCAGGTGTGCAGCGGGATGGCGGCTTACTTCCGCGATGTGTACGACCATCTGCAGCGGATCGTGAAGACGATCGAAGGGCGTCGCGAGATGGTCGTCACCGCGATCCAGGTCAACCTCGGGATGATTTCGCTCGCGGAGAACGAGGTGACCAAGCGGCTCGGCTCGTTCGCCGCGCTGTTCGCGATACCGACGATGATCGCCGGCATCTACGGGATGAACTTCGCGAACATGCCCGAGCTGCACCTGAAATACGGGTTCTACGGCTGCATCGCGGTGATGGCCATAGCCGACCTCGCGCTGTGGTGGCGTTTCAAGCGGGCGGGGTGGTTGTAGCCAGGCCTCATGCCGGACGCGGTGCGTGCTTGCCGACCACGACGCGCCACGGCCGCACGCGCCACGATTTCACGAGGCCGTTCTGCACGTACGGATCGGCGCGCGCGAACGATTCAGCCGCTTCCGGCGAATCGCCTTCGAACACGAGCACCGCCTGGTCGGCCGGGTCCGCCAGCGCGCCGGCGAGCAC
Source organism: Burkholderia sp. E168m22 (assembly GCF_001319805.1). Lineage (NCBI taxonomy): Bacteria > Pseudomonadati > Pseudomonadota > Betaproteobacteria > Burkholderiales > Burkholderiaceae > Burkholderia > Burkholderia sp. E168m22. Next base: position 98,269 of record NZ_BBSK01000020.1, on the reverse strand, counting down.
CAGTTCGCCGCGCTCGGTCGCGGCCTGCGCGAGCGCGAGATGCTCGGCGCGGAACGGTTCGCGCCGCGACAGGTAATCGTCGACGAGTTCGTAGATCAATTGGTAATGCATGATTGCTCCGGGAGTCGGTTTCCGCCGCGGGAGGGTGAGCGGCTGGCTCAGTATAGGACACCGGGAAAGCCGTTGGCGGCGTGGGTTTGTCGGCGTGATGGCGAGCGTTCGCGAGTTCGCTTTTTGAACGACGCATCCCGGGCGGTGTCCCGATGTTCTTCTTAAAATGCAACTAACGGTCGAGTTTCTCGACGTCTGCAAATTAGCGGGTGCGGCCGCATTTTCGTTCGCACTGCCTGAAATCTGCCTGCAGAAATGAGGGTCCGCCAAGCGTATTCCGGGGCCGGATTCCGCATGCCGGCAAGGGCAGACGAAGGCCTTGAAAGCGAGTTGGCCGGCTGCCGGGCCATGTGGGCGGGCGCAGCACGAGGGCATTTCCATTGGCCCGGAATGCGACCTATGCTGAACGAATCCGGAGCGAACGCTGTTCGCCTTTTTCACCCGATTCGCCCGATTCCGCCCAGACGAGGTGCGCCATGCCGGTCTCAGCCACCCTGCAGGATTGCCTGCGCCAGAAGTCATCGCGGTACGAAGTCGTGTACCACCCCTATAGTCATACGAGCATGGAGACGGCCGCCGCCGCGCATATTCCCGGCGATCGTCTCGCGAAAACCGTGCTTCTCGAGGACGCCGAAGGCTACGTCGCCGCCGTATTGCCGACGACGCACGCCGTGCGGCTGTCGGATCTCTGGGTGAAGACGGGGCGCCATCTCGTGCTCGCCCGGGAGGTCGAGTTGCGCGAGCTGTTCAAGGATTGCGACATGGGCGCGCTGCCGCCGGTCTGCATGGCGTACGGGATGAAGACGTTTCTCGAGGAACACCTCGCGCAGCAGCCGGAAGTCTATTTCGAGGCCGGCGATCATCAAGCGCTGATTCACATGATGCAGGACGAATTCCTGATGCTGATGGAGACGGCCGAGCGCGCGCATTTCTCGCATCGGATGCAGGGGATGATGCTGTCCTGAGCGATGCGGGTCGTGTGTCGATGAAGCATGCGCGGGCATTTTCCCACCGGGCTCGGTGAGGTGGGGATGCCCGTGCGTGCAGAAGGGCGGGCAACGAATTCCCGTGGCCCCAGCTCTATCCGTCGTCGGAAGATACGTTCGTTATGCAGAGCATTGTGAGAATTGGATCGTTGCAGGAGGTTTCCATATTTTGATTTGCAATCCTATTAAAATTAACGAAGATCGACCGTACGGATATCGCCTGAACAGGACCCCGCCTGCATGAAAGCGGTCAATCGGCTTCCATCCATGCATCGGACAATGAAGCGCATCCGGCATTGCTCATTCCGGAGTGCACCGATTCGGTGTGATAGCACTAAATTGGTGATTATTTTGGATGAGCACTGAATTAGTGCGATAACCATACAAATCAATTACGAAATTAATGGGAAATGGTTGGCGAAGTTTACTAACTCGTTATTCGAGTAAGGCCTCCAAACTTTGTATTCAAGTATCAAATAAAGTTTGACGCCCGGATTTTTTCCTTGCTATCTTCTGCACCCAAGACGAACGGCCTGGCTGACATCAGCGTGTAACGAAGATCCAATCGTCATACGAGAAATGTGCCTGTGTCGACGCAGCTGACAATTGCCTGACCACGCTGGTGCGGGATAGACGCCGGATAGGGCGGCTATCCCGTTGCGGTTGAAACGATTCCTTGAAATTGAATAAACGGGATCCGAAATCGATGCTTTCAATTCGGATTGCCAATTGAATTAAAAATGAAATTTCGAGTTGAGGCGGAGACGGAACCGACCCGGTTCCGGCGCCGGCCATCATCGCGAAACTGGGCGATTCGCTTGGGGGAAGGATAGTGGGCATGAAAGTCGAAGAGCATCTGGTTGCTTCGAACAGCGGACTGGCCACGCTGGGCCGTCCGCGGGAATTCGGCAAGAAGCAGCAGAATCCGGTGCGCCGTTTCGGCGGCATCGCAGTCGTCCTCCTGTTGCATGCAGTGCTGATCTACGCATTGCTCAATGGCCTCGCGACCAAGGTCGTGCAGGTGATCCAGCATCCGATCGAAACCCGCATCATCGAGCCGGTGAAGCCGCCACCGCCCCCGCCGATGCCGGTCGTCAAGCTTCCGCCGCCGAAGTTCGCGCCGCCGCCGCCGCCGTTCGTGCCGCCGCCCGAAGTGCCGGTGCAGGCACCCCCGCAGCAGGCGACCATCACGCACCAGCCGGCACCGGTGCCGTCCGCGCCGGCCGTGCAGGCGCCGGTCGTCGCACCGCCTGCGCCGGCCAAGCCGGTCAGTCACGAAGTGGGTGTCGTCTGCCCGAATTCGGACTCCATGCGCGCGTCGATGCAGTACCCGAAGGAAGCGCAGGAAAACAACATCACGGGTGACGTGACGATCGAGTTCGTCGTGGATGCGGAAGGGAACATCACGAACGAACGCGTGGCCCAGTCGGCCGACCCCGTGCTCGATCGTGCGGCCTACAACACCGTGAAGCGGTTCAAATGCGTGGCGCAAGGCCAGGCGGTACGGGTGCAGGTGCCGTTCTCGTTCAACCTGAATTGATGCAGTGGGCGGTCCGGCGGGAGCCGGACCGGTGAAAACCGGCTTGAACCTAAATCGTAAGTTCAACGAAAGAATTGGAGTGGGGTATGACGAAGCGTTCTCTGGCCGCGCTGGCGGCAAGCCTGTTGATGTCCGTCGCCGCAATCGACGGGCTCGTTGCACCGCAGCTCGCTTACGCGCAAGCGAGCGGACCCGCGGCGACATCCGACGCGTCGACGCAGGCCGCGGCGCCGACGCAGGCGCCCGCCGCCGCCGAGCCGGCCCCGCCGCCGGCGCCGGCCACGACCGAAGCGGTCGAGAATCCGTACGGGCTCGGGGCGCTCTGGAAGAACGGCGACTTCGTCGCGCGCTTCGTGCTGATCCTGCTCGTGATCATGTCGATGGGCAGCTGGTACATCATGATCACGAAGTTCGTCGAACAGTTGCGGGCGAACCGCCGCGCGAAACTCGCCGACGCGCAGCTCTGGAGCGCGCCGTCGCTGGCCGAGGGCGCGAAGCTGCTCGACGAGGCGTCGCCGTTCCGCTTCATCGCCGAAACGGCGATCGAGGCGGGCGAGCATCACGACGAGGCGCTGCTCGAAGCCGTGGACCGCAACACGTGGATCGACGTGTCCGTCGAGCGCTCGATCACGAACGTGTCGAACCGCATGCAGGACGGGCTCGCGTTCCTCGCGACGGTCGGCTCGACCGCGCCGTTCGTCGGGCTGTTCGGCACGGTCTGGGGGATTTATCACGCGCTGACGGCGATCGGGATCGCGGGCCAGGCGTCGATCGACAAGGTCGCGGGCCCGGTGGGCGAGGCGCTCATCATGACGGCGATCGGCCTGGCGGTCGCGGTGCCGGCCGTGCTCGGCTACAACTTCCTGGTCCGGCGCAACAAGTCGGTGATGGAGCGGGTCCGCAACTTCGGCGCCCAGCTGCATACCGTGCTGCTGGCCGGCAGCAAGCGTCCCGCTCGCGTGCCGTCGCCCGCCGCGTCGCTCGTGAACTGACCGGCTGACGGAGGCGCGCGATGGGCATGAACGTCGGGCAGGACGAAAGCGACGAGGTGATCGCGAACATCAACACGACGCCGCTCGTCGACGTGATGCTGGTGTTGCTGATCATCTTCCTGATCACGATTCCGGTCGTCACGCACACGATCCAGCTGCAGTTGCCGAAGGAGGTCGTGCAGCCGCTGCAGACCACGCCGAAGAGCGTCGAGATCGCGGTGAACCGCGATGGCGATTTCTTCTGGGGCGAGCAATTGGTGGATGCGTCGACGTTGCTCGCGAAGCTGAAAGGCGTGTCGCAGCAGCAGCCACAGCCGAGCGTGCACGTGCGGGGCGACCAGAACACGCGCTACGAGTTCATCGGCCGGGTCATCACGATGTGCGAGCGGGCGGGTATCGCGAAGGTGTCGTTCATCACGGAACCGCCGGCGCGGGGTGGTTAGCGTTGCATGGGAGCGGCACACGCGCCGGTTCTGATTGATGGTGGAGCATGGGATCTGAGTAAGCGCTAAAGCGCTAACTCAGATCGACAGGAGCAAACGATGGGAATGAACGTGCCTTCGGGCGGGAGCAGCAGCGAGCCGGACGTGATGGTCGACATCAACACCACGCCGTTGATCGACGTGATGCTGGTGCTGCTGATCATGCTGATCATCACGATCCCGATCCAGATGCATTCGGTGAAGATGGACCTGCCGGTGGGGAACCCGCCGCCGCCCGCCGCACCGCCGGAAGTCGTGCAGATCGACATCGACTTCGACGGCACGACGACGTGGAACGGCACGGCGGTGCCGAATCGCGCGGCGCTCGAGGCGAAGCTGACACAGGTCGCGCACGAGCCCGTGCAGGCGGAGATCCATCTGCGGCCGAACAAGCTGGCGCCATACAAGGACGTGGCGGCCGTCCTGGCGTCCGCGCAGCGCGTGGGCGCGACGAAGATCGGCCTGATCGGCAACGAGCAGTTCATGCAATGACGGGACAGGCCAACCGATGAACCAGGAACGATGGAAACGGATGGTGGCGCTGACGGCGCTCGGTGCGGCCTGCGCGCTCGGCCGGCCGGCGTGGGCAGCCGACGCGTTGCGGCCCGATGTGGCGAAGCCGCTGGCGGCGGCGCAGGAGCTGTATCGCGCGCACAAGTATCGCGACGCGCTCGGCAAGATCGCGCAGGCGGCCGCCGTGCCCAACCGCACGCCGTATGAAACCTACATGGTGGAAGCGACGCGCGGCGCGGCGGCGATGGCGGCCGGCGATACGGGCGTGGCCGCGCAGGCCTACGAAACCGTCCTGAACTCGGGGCGCCTGTCGGGCGAGGACGAGCAGCGGACGACGGCGGCGCTCGCGGGAATCTACTTCCAGCAGAAGAACTATCCGCAGGCGATCCGCGTCGCGCAGCGCTACCTGAAGGCGGGCGGCACGGACCCGGAAATGCGCACGCTGCTTACGCAGTCGTATTACCTGTCGAACGATTGCAGCCAGGTCGTGAGCCAGTTGAAGGCCAGCGCGGACGCACAGGTGAAGGCCGGCCACGCGCCGGACGAAGGGCAGTTGCAGATGCTGGCGACCTGCGCGCAAAAGAGCAAGGATGCCGGCGCCTATCGCAGCGCGCTCGCCATGCTGGTGGCTTATCACCCGAGCCCCGCGTACTGGGAGGAAATGGTCTCGGCGATTCGCGGCAGCCCCGGTTACCTGTCGTCGCTCGACCTCGACATCTACCGGTTGCGCCGGGCGACGGGCGCGCTGACGACGGCCGACGCCTATATGGAGATGACGCAGCTCGCGCTGGTGGCGGGCACGCCGGCCGAAGGCCGGCAGGTGATCGACCAGGGGTTCGCGTCCGGCGTGCTGGGCAAGGATGCGCAGGCGGACCGCGAGAAACGGCTGCGGGCGCTGGCCGACAAGCGCGCACAGTCGGGCGTGGACGCTGCCGATCCGGTGGCGCCGATCGACGCGGGCATGAATCTGGTGTTCGCGGGCCACGCGGCGCAGGGGCTGTCGATGATGGAGCAGGCGATCGCGAAGGGCGGGCTCGAGCATCCCGATGCGGCGCGGCTGAGGCTCGGCGAGGCGTATTACGTGGCCGGCCAGAAGGCGCATGCGGTCCAGGTGCTGCGGACGGTGAAGGGTGCCGACGGATCGGGGGATCTGGCGAAGCTCTGGACGGTCGTGGCGTCGCGGTAACGACGGAGGGGGAAGCAGGCGCGCGATGCGGGATGGGCGCCGTGCCGCATACACGTGGTATTGCGGCTACTTGAAGGCGGGGAAGTCTGTCTGGGCGAAGAAAAGGGGCAGTCTTGTTAATTAGTAAACCGAATGAAGTGAGCGTGAATCGCGCGACCACGAAGCCGGAATCCCGCTTCGCGGCACGTGCGACGTGCGCCCGGCGGCGAAGGGGAGCAGAGTGTCGCGCCGTGGCGGCAGCCTCATGGCATCGGGGAAGGCCTGCCGACATCAAACCGATTTCGATTGAGAGGTTCCGTTCTTCCATGGTCTTGCCTCCCGATGAATCGGTGCTCGTCGCGGTTTCGCTCGGCAACAAGATCCGCGCGCTTCGGCAGCGGCTGAAACTCACGCTCGACGAAGCGGCCACGACGGCAGGGATCTCGAAGCCGTTCCTGTCGCAGGTCGAGCGTGGGCGCGCGACGCCGTCGATCACGTCGCTGGTGAGAATCGCGAAGGCGCTCGGTGTGACGATGCAGTACTTCATCGACACGCCAACCGAGGCGCGCTCGGTGTGCCGCGGCGACGCATTGCAGTATTTCCAGTTCGCGAACTCGGCCAGTTCCTTTGCCCGGCTGACGAATCTCGTGGACGGTCGCAAGCTCGATGCGATTCTCGTCAGGATACCGGCGGGGCAGTCGCCGTCGGAAGTGACGACGCATGCCGGGGAGGAGTTTCTCTACGTGATGCGTGGCAGGGTCGTGCTCACGCTGGAGGATTGCACGTTCATGCTGGGTGCGGGTGACACCGCGCACTACGAGTCGACGACGCCGCATGCGTGGCAGAACACGGACGACGAAGAGGCGGTGATCGTCTGGGTCGGTACGCCGCGGCTGTTCTAGCCCGTCGGACCAGAATTATTGGAAGCGGTAAGCAAGATGTGCATTCAATGTAAGTAATCGGTATTGCAAATCAAATAATACGAAAAGGCCATGCGGTGTTCGCGCTGCACGGTCGATCCGTTCGGATCGCGGTGGTTGGCAGGACGGAAATGGCGGGCTCCGGCACACGGGTGCCCAGGACGCGCGACGGAATTCACAAGATTCGGACGTGCAGCGGGTGGGGTCTTACTGACGAGCGAGAGGAAACAAGATGAAGCAGAGAGCGCTAGCGTTGGCCATCAAAAGAATAGTCTGGGCAGAACTGGCACTCACCGCGACGCTGGCGGTGCCGGCCTTCGCACAGAGCCAGCCGGCGCCTGGCGCCGTTGCCGTGGCGGATGCAGTCGCGACCGGCGCGCCTGCGGCCGCGATCGTCGCGCAGGCGGGCGGTACCACAAGCAGGCCTGCTGAAACGGGCGCGGCAGCATCCGGCGCGGCCGTGACGGGCGACACCGCACCCGCCGCCCCGGCCGCCCCGGCCGCGAACGGGCAGGGCAAGGTCGCACAGATCAAGCGTTTCGAGGTGACCGGCTCGCTGATCCGGCAATCCGACAAGACCGGCTTTCAGCAGGTACAGACCATCACGCCGAAGGAGATCCAGGCCAGCGGCGCGGTGACGGTGACCGACTTCCTGCGCAATGCGACGGCCAACTCGGCGAACAGCTGGGGCGAAGGGCAGTCGGGCAACTTCGCGGCCGGCGCGGCCGGCATCGCGCTACGCGGCCTGTCCGAGAAATACACGCTCGTGCTGGTCGACGGCCAGCGCGTGGCGCCGTATGCGTTCTTCTCGAACAGCGTCGATTCGTTCTTCGACCTCAACACGCTACCGCTCAACGACATCGAGCGCATCGAAATCGTGAAGACGGGCGCGGTGTCGCAATACGGATCGGACGCGATCGGCGGCGTCGTCAACATCATCACGAAACACAATTTCCGCGGGCTGCAGCTCGACGGCAGCATCGGCAGCGCGATCAACGCCGGCAACGGCGACGGCACGACGAAGTTCGGCGTGCTCGGCGGCTTCGGCGACCTGAACGCCGACCGCTTCAACGTGACGGCGGCGCTCAGCTACTACAAGTCGAACGGTTTCACGCTTGCCGATCGCGATTCGACCCGCAACCAGGACTTCACGGGCAAGCCGGGCGGCTTTTCGTTGCTCGGGCCGTCCTACTGGAACATGCCCGACGGCAGTGCGCAGGCGCTGAACGGCTGCCCGTTCGGCGGGGCGGTGCACCAGGCCGCGACGAACTCGCTGTCGGCCGGCTTGCCGGGCACGATCTGCGCGTTCAACACGGCGGAAAGCACGTCGATCCTGCCGATGACCGAACGCCTGAACGCGAAGCTGCATGGCGACTTCAAGATCAACGACACGACGACGGCGTTCGCGGACTTCCTGGAAAGCTACAACACGACCACGACCAACGATGGCCTGTGGAACAACGTGATCGGCAACCCGCAGAACCCGGCGCTGGTGTGGAATCCGCAGACGCAGTTGCTGTCGCCGTTCAACACGGTCGTGCCGGTGACCAACCCGTACAACACGACGGGCGCGGCGACGCCGTTGACCTACGCGTTCCCGAACACGGTCGCGCAGAAGACCTGGGCGAACTACTGGCGCGCGGCGGCCGGCATCAAGGGCTCGTTCACGCTGCCGTACGGCGACTGGGACTGGGCGACGTCGGTCAGCCATTCGCAGAGCACGGTGTCGAACGTGTTCACGAACCAGCTGAACGTGAATGCGCTGAACAACATCTACCAGAACGGCACGCTGAATTTCGCGAACCCGGCCGCGACGCCGAACGCGTTCAACGGCCTGTACCAGGAAGCGAACAACCTCGGCATCTCGAAGCTCGATACGATCGACGCGACGCTGTCGACACCGAACCTGTTCCACCTGCCGACCGGCGACGTCGGCATCGGCTTCGGCGCGCAGTTCACGCACCAGAGCGAAACGCTGACGCCGGGCTCCGAGTACCTGAGCGGCGCGGTGATCTCGCCCGATCTGCAGACAGTGAACGGCGCGCGCAATGTCGCGGCCGTCTATTACCAGGTCAACGTGCCGATCCTGGAGAACCTGACGTTCAGCCAGGCAGGTCGCTACGACCACTACACGGACGTGGGCGGGGCGTTCTCGCCGCGCTTCGCGCTGCGCTACCAGCCGATCAAGGCGCTCACGCTGTATACGTCGTACAACCGCGGGTTCCGTGCACCGACCTTCGTCGAGGACAGCAAGTCGCAGACGCTCGGCATCCAGGTCGACCCGGCCACCGGCCAGAACTACACGTCGATCACGGTCGGCAACCCGAACCTCGCGCCGGAACGCACGCGCAACTTCAACATCGGCTTCCAGGTTTCGCCGGCCCGCTACACGGATATCGGCTTCGACTGGTACAAGATCCGCATCGACAACGTGATCGGCCAGGGCAAGCCGTCGCAGGTCGTGACCGACCCGACGACCGGCCAGTTGCTGTACAAGGTGATTCCATACCAGAACCTCGGCTACCTCGACACGAATGGCTTCGAAGGCACGTTCCGCCAGGGTCTGCCGCTCAAGGGCTGGGGCATGCTCACGCTGTCGGGCGACTGGGCGTACGTCAACAGCTACAAGATCGGCTTCCCAGGCAGCGCGCCGATCAACGGCGCGGGCAACAACTTCACGATCACGCAGCCGTTCGGCGGCAGCTTCCCGCGCTGGCGCGGCAACACGACGCTCGACTGGAACTATCGCAAGTTCGATGCAGCGCTGACGTGGCAGTTCACGGGCCCGTACGCGCAGAACCTGCTGCCGGAGCCGCCGAAAGTCGGTTCGTACAGCCAGTTCAACCTGATGCTGACGTACACGGGCTTCAAGAACTGGACGATCTACGGCGGCATCGACAACATCTTCAACCGCACGCCGCCGTACGATCCGATCTTCGCGAACGGCACGCTGAGCCAGAGCGGGTACGACACGTCGGTGTATTCGTATATCGGCCGCTTCGCGCAGGTTGGCGCGACGTACAAGTTCTGACGCCGACACGCGCAAGACCGAACTGCTTGGACAGGCCGCTCCACGTCCACTACCCCTAATTCGGAGCGGCCTTTTTTAATCAGGCGCGATGACGGTACGGCCGGTTCGACCGGTATCGACAACGCATGAATCGACAGGCATTGATCGCGCGGGCATCGGGCCGGCACGCTACCGGGTTGACTGAACATGAGACTGTTGAAATGGCGGCGGATGCACGCACTGTTCGTATGCGTGGTGCTGATCGCATGCGCCGCGGTCATGCCGCAAGCCGCGCTCGCGGTGCCGGCCATCGCGCAATACGACCAGCCGAAATACCCGCCGGGCTTTACGCATTTCGATTATGCCGATCCCGGCGCGCCGAATGACGGCACGCTCAACTTCGAAAACTACGACGAAGCACAGAGCTACGACTCGCTGAACCCGTTTCTGACCCGCGGCTCGCCCGCGCCGGACATCAAGAACCTGATGTTCGACACGCTGATGCAGCGCAGCTGGGACGAACTCGCGTCCGAATACGCGCTGATCGCCGACGACGTCGAGGTCGCGCCGGATCGACTGTCCGCGACGTTCCACATCAATCCGGCCGCGCGCTTCTCGAACGGCGACGCAATCACCGCGGCTGACGTCAAGTATTCGTTCGATACGCTGACGAGCCCGCAGGCGTCGCCGCTATACAACGCGCAATTCTCGATCATCAAGCGCGCGGTGGTCGTCGACAGCCACACGATCCGCTTCGAGTTCAAGCACGCGGAGCGCGACGCCGCGCTGATCGCAGGCGACCTGCCGGTGTTCTCGCCGAAGTGGGGGCAGCGCGCGGACGGTACGCGGCCGGCGTTCGACCAGATCGCGAACGAGCCGCCGATCGCGAGCGGCGCGTACCTGATCGAGCAGCGCAGGAACGACAAGCAGATCGCGTACGTGCGCAACCCGCACTACTGGGCCGCGAATCTGCCGTCGCGGCGCGGGATGTTCCGTTTCGCGCGCGTGTCATTCAAGCTGTACCTCGACCAGTACACGGCGCTCGAGGCGTTCAAGGCCGGCGATGTCGACGCGCGGATGGAGTACAGCTCGACGCAGTGGGCGCGCAAGTACGTCGGCAAGAATTTCAGCAACGGCATGCTGAAGAAGGGGGAATTCCCGGACGGCCCCGCGCAGATGCAGGGCTTCCTGATGAACCTGCGCAAACCGATGTTCCAGGACGTGCGCGTGCGGCATGCGCTCGCGCTGGCGTTCGACTTCGACTGGATGAGCCGGATGATGTTCTACGGACAGTACCGGCGCACCAACAGCTTCTGGGACGCGAGCCCGTTCGCCGCGTCCGGCATGCCGAGCGCGAAGGAACTCGCGCTGCTCGAACCGTACCGCTCGACGCTGCCGCCGGAGGTGTTCGGGCCGATGGTCAAGCAGCCGTCGACGCTGCCACCGGGCTCGCTGCGCGCGAACCTCAGGCAAGCGCGCGACTTGCTCGCGCAGGCCGGCTGGCACTATCGGGACGGCGCGCTGCGCGACGCGAACGGCACGCCGATGACGATCGAGATCATCGACGACCAGCCCGGCATGGATCGCCTGATCCTGCCGTACACGCAAGCGCTCGCGACGCTCGGCATCCATGCGTACCTGCACGAGATCGACAGCGCGCTCTACCAGAAGCGGCTCGACAATTTCGAGTACGACATGACGACGTATATCTACCCGCCGGTGACGATCCCCGGCGCGGAGCTGACGCGCCGTTTCGGCAGCGCGGCTGCCTCGCAGCCCGGCTCGGAGAACTATCCGGGCGTGAAGTCGAAAGCCGTCGATGCGCTGATCCGCGCGGCGCTCGCGGCGAATACGCTCGACGATCTCGAGACGGCCACGCACGCCCTTGATCGCGTGCTGATCAACCTGTACGTACTGGTCCCGCAGTACTACATGCCGAACGCGCGGATCGCGTACAAGACGACGCTCGGCCATCCGGCGGTCGTGCCGGCTTCCTATCAGTACGAGGACTGGATCGTCGACTACTGGTACGGGAAGCGGCCGGCGGTCCAACCCGCTCCGGCGGCCTGACGGAGAACAACCATGCTGGCATACATACTCAGGCGCCTGCTGTTGATGATCCCGACGCTGATCGGCGTCGTGACGATCACGTTCGCGGTCACGCAGTTCGTGCCGGGCGGCCCGGTCGAACAGGTGCTCACGCAGTTGCGCCACGGCAGCACGCGCGGCGGGGAGGCGGGCGGAGGCGCGGGCGGCTACCATGGCAGCCAGGGTGTCGACCCGCAGCAGATCGAGCAGATCCGCAAGCAGTTCGGCTTCGACAAGCCGCCGCTCGAACGCTACGTGCTGATGCTGAAAAGCTATGCGACGTTCGACCTCGGCCAGTCCTACTTCGCGCACCGCAGCGTGTGGGCGGTAATCCGCTCGAAGCTGCCGGTGTCGATCACGCTCGGGCTTTGGACGGTGATCCTCACGTATCTCGTGTCGGTGCCGCTCGGCATCGCGAAGGCGGTGCGCAACGGTTCGCGGTTCGACACCGTGACGAGCGTGCTGGTGCTGACCGGCTACGCGGTGCCGGGCTTCGTGCTCGGCGTGCTGCTGCTGATGCTGTTCGGCGGCGGCACCTTCTGGCAGGTATTTCCGATGCGCGGGCTCACGTCGGACAACTTCGACGACCTGACGCTGATCGGCAAGACGCTCGACTATCTGTGGCACATGGTGATGCCGGTCACCGCGTCGGTGATCGGCAATTTCGCGATCGTCACGATCCTGACGAAGAACACGTTCCTCGATGAAATTGGTCGGCAATACGTGCTGACCGCGCGCGCGAAAGGGGCGCCGGAGCGCGACGTGCTGTGGAAGCACGTGCTGCGCAACGCGGCGATCCCGCTGCTCACCGGGTTGCCGGCCGCGTTCGTCGGTGCATTCCTGAACGGCAACCTGCTGATCGAGACGCTGTTCTCGCTCGACGGGATGGGGCAACTGTCGTACGACTCGGTGATCCGCCGCGACTATCCGGTCGTGCTCGGCTCGCTGTTCCTGTTCACCCTGATCGGTCTGCTGACCAAGCTTATCGCGGATATCTGCTATGTCCTCGTCGACCCCCGTATCCAGTTCAGCCGCCTGGACCACTGATCCAGCGTGCGCGCCATCGCCGTCGCCGTGGCGGCGCACGTGGCAGCGCTTTCGTGCACAGCCGCTCGGCTATGCAAGCCTCGCGATCTTCGCGACGCTGTTCGTGCTCAGCCTGTGTGCCGACGGCCTGTCGAACGATCGGCCGCTGCTCGTGCGCTACGACGGGCACTATTACTTTCCGATCGTGAAGGACTATCCGGAGACCGAGTTCGGCGGCGACTTTCCGGCGAAGACCAACTATCTCGACCCGTACATTCGCGCGAAGCTCGAAGCAGGCGGCAATTTTGCGATCTATCCGCCGAATCGTTACCGCTACGACACGATCGACTATTTCGCATCGCGGCCGTATCCGGCGCCGCCGTCGGCGAGCAACTGGCTAGGCACCGACCAGTTCGGGCGGGACGTGCTCGCGCGACTGCTGTACGGGTTCCGGCTGTCGGTGCTGATGGCGTTCGCGCTGACCGTGTCGGGGGTGCTGGTCGGCGTGCTGACCGGCGCGCTGCAGGGCTTCTACGGCGGCCGCACCGACCTGATCGGGCAGCGCCTGATCGAGATCTGGAGTGCGTTGCCGGACCTGTACCTCTTGATCATCTTCGCATCGATCTTCACGCCTTCGCTGTGGTTGCTGTTCATCTTGCTGTCGATGTTCGGCTGGCTCGTGCTGTCCGATTACGTGCGCGCGGAGTTCCTGCGCAACCGCGCGCTCGACTACGTGAAGGCCGCACGCACGATGGGGCTGTCGAACTGGCAGATCATGTGGCGGCACGTGCTGCCGAACAGCCTGACGCCGGTGATCACGTTCCTGCCGTTCCGGATGAGCGCGGCGATCCTGTCGCTGACGAGCCTCGACTTCCTTGGCCTCGGCGTGCAGCCGCCGACGCCGAGCCTCGGCGAGCTGTTGCAGGAAGGCAAGAACTACCTCGACGCGTGGTGGATCTCGATCTCCGCGTTCGCGGCGCTCGTCATCACGCTGCTGCTGCTGACCTTCATGGGCGACGCGCTGCGCAACGCGCTCGACACGCGCTCGCGCGGCTCGGCATTCGGCGGGGAGCGATGATGGCGAATGCGTTGCTTCAGATCGACGGGTTTTCGGCGCGCTTCGGCGCGAAGGCGGCCGTGCAGGACCTGAGCCTGTCGGTCGGCCGCGGCGAGCGCGTGGCGCTCGTCGGCGAATCGGGGTCGGGCAAGAGCGTGACGGCGCTGTCGATCCTGCGCCTCGCGCAGCAGGCGACGCTGTCGGGACGGATGCTGTTCGACGGCGAGGACCTGCTCGCGAAGACCGAACGGCAGATGCGCGGGATTCGCGGCGCCGACATCGCGATGGTGTTCCAGGAACCGATGACGGCGCTGAATCCGCTGTATACGATCGGCAAGCAGATCGCCGAGAGCCTGCGGCTGCACGAGGGGCTGCGGCCGGGCGATGCGCGCGAGCGGGGGATCGCGCTGCTGCGGCGCACCGGGATTCCGGAGCCGGAACGGCGCATCGACAGTTTTCCGCACCAGTTGTCGGGCGGCCAGCGGCAGCGCGCGATGATCGCGATGGCGCTGGCATGCCGGCCGCGGCTGTTGCTGGCCGACGAGCCGACGACGGCGCTCGACGTGACGGTGCGCCAGCAGATCGTCGATCTGCTGATCGAACTGCAGGAGCAGGAGGCTGCCGCGCGCGGGATGGCCGTGCTGCTGATCACGCACGACCTGAATCTCGTGCGGCGTTTTGCGCAGCGCGTGGCCGTGATGGAGCAGGGCGTGCTCGTGGAGACGAACACGACCGACGCGCTGTTCGCCGCGCCGCTGCACGCCTATACGCGCCGGCTGCTCGACAGTGCCCCGCAGCGGGACGTCGAGCCGGTCGCAGCCGGCGCGCAGACGATTCTCGACGTGCAGGACCTCGCCGTCGATTACCGCGTCGCGGCGAAGGGCTGGCGCGCGGTGCTCGGCAAGACGACGTTCCGCGCCGTGCACGATGTGAAGTTGAACCTGAGGCGCGGCGAAACGCTGGGAATCGTCGGCGAATCGGGCTCGGGGAAATCGACGCTGGCGGCGACGGTGCTCGGTCTGCAGCGGCCGGCCGCGGGCTCGATCGAAATCGACGGCATGCCGCTGGACGCGCTGCGGACGACGGGCGGCAGGCGCGCGCTGTACGGCAGGATGCAGGTCGTGTTCCAGGATCCGTTCGGCTCGCTGTCGCCGCGCATGACGGTCGAGCAGATCGTCGGCGAGGGGCTCGCCGTGCACCGGCCGCAGGTAGCCGGCCCCGCGCGGCGCGCGCGGGTCGCCGCGCTGCTGCAGGAGGTCGGCCTGCCGGCCGAAGCGATGCTTCGCTATCCGCACGAATTTTCCGGCGGCCAGCGCCAGCGCATCGCGATCGCGCGCGCGCTGGCGGTGGAGCCGGAGCTGCTGGTGCTGGACGAGCCGACGAGCGCGCTCGACGTGTCGATCCAGAAGCAGGTGCTGAATCTGCTGACGAATCTGCAAAAGAAGTACAAGCTGAGCTACCTGTTCATCACGCACGATCTCGCGGTGATGCGTGCAATGGCCCACCGGGTCGTGGTGATGAAGGCGGGGCGGGTGGTCGAGGAGGGCGATACGCTCGACGTGCTGCATGCGCCGTTCCATCCGTATACACGCGCGTTGCTCGCGTCGTCGATGCTGGCTCCGGTGCGCGGCACACAAGAGAGCACCGATGATTGACGTGAACCGGGCGAAGTACGCCCAGGCCGCCCATACGCCGTGCGGCGGTGCCGACGGGCATGCCGTTCCGCGGTCCCGTGCCGAAACGCCGGCGGTTCGCTGACGCATGCCGATGCCATCGTTCTTCATCGATCGTCCCGTCTTTGCGTGGATCGTTGCGCTCGCAATCGTCGTCGCGGGCGTGCTCGCCATTCCGCAGCTTCCGATCGCGCAGTATCCGCGGCTTGCGCCGCCGCGGGTCGTGATCACGGCCGCGTATCCGGGCGCGTCGACCGAGACGGTCGACGGCGACGTCGGCAGCATCATCGAGGAAAGCCTCGACGGCGCCGACGGGCTTCTGTATTACGCGACGAGCAGCGACGGTCACGGCAATCTCGAGATCGACGTCACGTTTTCGCCCGGCACCGATCCGGACATCGCGCTCGTCGACGTGAACAACCGGCTGAAGCAGGTCGAGCCGCGGTTGCCGCAGCAGGTCGTCCAGCAGGGGATCGCCGTATTCAAGGCAGCGAACACGTTCCTGATGCTCGTCACGCTGACGTCGACCGACGGCACGCGCGATTCCGCGCAACTCGGCGATTACCTGAACCGCTACGTGCTGCGCGAACTGAAGCGTGCGCCGGGCGTCGGCGCGGCCGAGCTGTGGGACGCCGGCGAGGCGCTGCGGGTCTGGCTCGATCCGAACAAATTGCGTGAATACGACCTCGGCGCCGACGACGTGATCGCGGCGATCGGCGTGCAGAACGCGACGGTGACGGCCGGTGCGATCGGCGATGCGCCGTTCGAGCGCGGCCAGCAGCTCACCGCGACGATCGTCGTCAAGGGACAGCTGACGTCGCCGGAGGAGTTCGGCCGGATCGTGCTGAAGTCGAAGCAGGACGGTTCGGTGGTGCGCGTCGCCGACGTCGCGCGTGTCGAAATCGGCCGCGACGATTATTCGTTCTATTCGCGGCTGAACGGCCGCCCGGCGGCCACCGTCGGCATTCAGCTCGGCCCGCGCGGCAACGCGCTCGAAACGTCGAACGCGATCCGTGCGCGGCTTGCCGAACTGTCGAGGGTATTGCCGCCGGGCGTGGCGATGGAGATTCCGTTCGATGGCGCCCATTTCGTGACGATCGCGATCCGGGAGGTCGTGCTGACGCTCGTCGAGGCGGTCGTGCTGGTGTTTTGCGTGATGTGGCTGTTCCTGCGCGATCTGCGTTACACGCTGGTGCCGACCGTCGTGATTCCCGTCACGCTGATGGGCGCGTTCGTCGCGATGTGGGCGTTCGGACTGTCGATCAACGTGTTCACGATGTTCGGTCTCGTGCTGGCGATCGGCATCCTTGTCGACGATGCGATCGTCGTCGTCGAGAGCGTGCACCGGGTGATGGAGGAGGGCGTGTCGCCGCGCGACGCCACGCGCCGCGCAATGAAGCGGATCGGCGGTGCGATCGTCGGGGTGACCGCGGTGCTGACCGCCGTATTCGTGCCGATGGCGTTTTTTCCGGGCGCCGTCGGCGGCATCTACCGGCAGTTCGCGGTGGCGATGATCGCATCGATGCTGGTGTCGTCGTTCATGGCGCTGTCGCTTACGCCCGCGCTGTGCGCGAACCTGCTGAAGCCGGTCGCGCGACACGACGGCGGAATCGGCCACGCGCGGCGACGTGGCATCGGCACGCATCTGGCCGACTACTTCGGTGTGTCCTTCGCGCGCGTCGAATCCGGTTATCGCCGTCTCGCCGTGTTCGCCGTCGGCCGCACCGGCATGGTCGTGGCGGTCTATGCGGCGCTCGTGATCGCATGCGGGCTGCTGTACTGGATGATGCCGGGCGGCTTCCTGCCGACCGAGGACCAGGGGCAACTGCAGGTGATGATCCAGTTGCCGGCGGGCGCCACGCAGGCGCGTACGCTCGCGGTCGTCGAGCGGGTCGAAGCGATCCTGCGCGCGGAGCCGACGATCGCGAACGTGACGAGCGTGATCGGCTGGAGTTTCGCGGGCAGCGGGCAGAACGTCGGGATGGCGTTCGTGGAGCTGAAGGACTGGGCGCGGCGCGACGTCGGCGCGATGGCGTTGCGCGACCGGCTCAACGGGCGTTTCGGCACGATCCTCGACGGCGACGTCGAGGCGTCGCTGCCGCCGTCGGTGCGCGGCATCGGACATTCCGACGGATTCACGTTCCGGCTCGAGGATCGCGGCGGCGTCGGGCTCGACGCGTTGAAGGCGGCTCGCGAGCAGTTGTCCGGACGAGCGAAAGCGGATCCGTTGCTCGCCGCCGTGCATTTCGAAGACCTGCCGGACGCGCCGCGCATCGAACTCGATGTCGATCGTGCGAAGGCGTATGCGCTCGGCGTGCCGTTCGAGCGAATCGCGGGCCTTCTGGGCGGCACGTTCGGCTCGAACTACATCAACGATTTTCCGGCATCGGGCCGGATGCGGCGGGTGATCATCGAGGCCGACCCGGCCGCGCGCGCGACCGATGCGCAACTGATGGCGCTGACGGTGCCGAACCGCACCGGCGACATGGTTCCGTTGTCGGCCATCGCCGCGCCGCACTGGACGATCGGCCCGGTGATGCTGAATCGCTACAACGGCTATCCGTCGCTCGACATCAGCGGCCGCGCGGCGACCGGCACGAGTTCGGGCGCGGCGATGGCGGAGATGGAGCGGCTCGCCGGCGCACTGCCGGTCGGGATCGGCTTCGACTGGGTCGATGCGGCGCGCGAGGAGCAGGTTGCCGCGCGGCAAACGCCGCTGCTCGTCGGGCTGTCCGTGCTCGCGGTTTTCATGGCGCTTGCCGCGCTGTACGAAAGCTGGACGGTCCCGCTGTCCGTGCTGACGATCGTGCCGCTCGGCATGATCGGCGCGATCGCGGCGGCGCTCGCGCGCGGGATGCCGAACGACGTGTATTTCAAGGTCGGGATGATCACGGTGGTCGGGCTGGCGGCGAAGAACGCGATCCTGATCGTGCAGTACGCGCGCGATCTGGCCGGGAGCGGCGTGTCGGTGCGGCAGGCGGTGATCGACGCGGCCGCCGCGCGATTCCGGCCGATCATGATGACGTCGATGGCGTTCCTGCTGGGCGTCGTGCCGCTCGTGCTGGCGACGGGCGCGGGTGCGGAAAGCCGGCGATCGATCGGCACGGGTGCGTTTGGGGGCGTGCTCGCCGCGACGATGTTCGGGCTCGTGTTCGCGCCGGTGGCGTTTCTGGTGGTGGTATCCATAGGCCGGCGCGGGCGGCATGCGCCGGGGACGAAGCGCGACGCGCAGCGCGTGGAAATGGCCGAAAATCTGGAGATCGATTGATGGTCGCGACGGGGCGTTGGCGGAGCGATCACGGGATGACGGGTGCGCGACGCCAAGCATGTGCTCGAACGGCTGCACTATCAGGAGTCCGATCTGTTGATCACGGAACGCTACACGACGGGATTCATGGATCACGTGTTCGGACTGTTTCTATGCCAAGGATTCGTGCCTCCTCTCTGGTAAACAAAAAAATTCAGGCCGACGAGTACCGGCCGCGTGCTCCATTGCGGCGCATGCGCGAGCGGGTGAAAAAGGCAGCCGCACAAGGAAGACAGAACAACGGTAGCGGCGGATGAACCATATCGATTTTTATTCGGCACCAACCGAGTGCATCTATTGCACCTAAACAAAGTTATGTAGCATCAAATATTTTTTGACGCATCGATTCTGTCCTGCTATGTTCGCGTCCAACGTAAAACTTTGTAGTGAACGGTAATGAAGATTCCGTGCATTAAGACCTTCAAAGTGAAGACGTAAAGCAGCCCTTCAACGAGCGACTGCCTTTCCTGGCAACGTGTACGCGCTAATTGACGAAGCGCCATGGTGCGAATGTTCCAGGGGCATGTTGTATGCGGCCGTTCGATGCACGAAAAGATCGATCCATGTAATTAGGTTTCCTAACTCTATAGGAATGCCGTTTCTTTTATTTCAAATTCATTCCACTCCGCAATGGAAGAAATAAATTTGAAAGAAATAAACGGGCGGACGGAATGGTTGTGATCGCCAGACGACGAATCAGGAACGCGGGGCAACGCTATTTAAAGGCCGGCGAATCTCCGTGCATACAAAAAGGTGAGGCCTTGCGACGACAGAGGGGTGTTATGAAACCAACGGCTTTGGGATCGGCAATACGCAGCATCGTATGGGCTGAAGTCGCGTTGACGGCGGCTTTGGGTACCTCCGCTTACGCGCAGACAACGCCTGTCGACGGGAGCGTCGCCGCCGAGCAAACCGGCAGCACGACTGCCGCCGCGCCCGCGCCGGCGTCTGGCACCGCCGCGGGCGGGCAGACCGTGAAAAAGCTCGACAAGTTCGAAGTGACGGGCTCGCTGATCCGTACATCCGACAAGGTCGGTCACACCGAGGTGCAGGTCATCACCGCGAAGGAAATCCAGCAAAGCGGATACACGACGGTTGCCGATTTCCTGCGTTCGACCTCGGCCAATTCCGCAAGCAGCTGGGGCCAGACGACGATGAACAGCTCGGCCCCCGGCGGCGCCGGCATGGCGTTGCGCGGGCTCAGCGAGAAATACACGCTCGTGCTCGTCGATGGCCAGCGCGTCGCGAACTATGCGCAGTCGGTGAACTTCACCGACACGTTCTTCGATGTCAACGCGATCCCGTTGAACATGGTGGAGCGCGTCGAGATCGTCAAGACCGGCGCGGTATCCGTCTACGGCTCGGACGCGATCGCGGGCGTCGTCAACATCATTACGAAGAAGAACTTTCAGGGCCTGCAGATCGACGGCCAACTCGGCAAGGCGCAGCATCCGGGCGACGGGCAGGGCAACTTCAGTGTACTGGCCGGCTTCGGCGACCTGAATTCGGATCGCTTTAACGTCACCGCGGCCGCCAGCTATTACCGCGATTCGGGCTCGACGCTCGGCGATCGCGACATGACGTCGGCGCAAGACTTCACGCAATATCCCGGCGGGCTGGCAGCGCCGCTCGGGCCGAACCAGCAATCGTACTGGTCGCTGGCGGACGGCTCCAGGGTGCCGCTTTCGCCGTGCCCGCCGGGCAGCAAGACGAGCGCGACCAATTGCACGTACAACCCGGCCGCGTCAACATCGCTCGTTCCGTCCACGACGCGCCTGAACGCGAAGGTGCGCGCCACCTTCAAGATCGACGACAACACGCAGGCCTATGCGGGCTTCTGGGTGAGCCGCGATGAAACCGTCCAGTTGCAGGGGCCGGCCTCGATCTCGAGCACGACGAACGTCTACAACCCTTCGACCGGGTCCGTTTCGCCGCTGCCGCGCACCGTACCGATGAGCAACCCTTATAACCCGTTCGGCGTGCCGACGGCGATCAACCTGACCTTCCCGGACAACGTCGTGGGGGCGGACACGGTATCGACGTTCTGGATGGCGAACACGGGCGTCAAAGGTTCGTTCGACACGGGCAGATTCGGCGCGTGGGACTGGTCGGCCGATTACGGCCACTCGCAGAGCACCGTCGATACGACGTATCGCAACCGGATCAACGTCGCGGGCCTCGAGAACATGCTCGCGAACGGCACCTACAACTTCTCGAACCCGGCCGCCACGCCAAACGGCCTGAACGGCGTTTTCACGGACGACGATCAGCAGGCCATCTCGAAGGTCGACAGCGTGACAGCCAAGGCCTCGACGTCGAATCTCTTCACGCTGCCCGGGGGCCCGGTCGGCCTGGGCCTGGGCACCGAGTTCCGTCACGAATCGTCGACAATCAACCCGCAGACGCTCGCGTCGCAGGGCGTATCCGCACCCGCGAACGTGCAGACGGTGGAGGGTTCGCGCAACGTCGCCGCCGCGTTCTACCAGGTCGACATTCCGATCCTGCGCAACCTGACGTTCACGCAGGCGGGCCGCTACGATCACTACAGCGACTTCGGTGGGGCGTTTTCGCCGAGTTTTGCGCTGCGTTTCCAGCCGGTGCAAATGCTGACGACGTATGCATCGTACAGTCGCGGCTTCCGCGCGCCGACCCTCGTCGAAAACTCGCAGGCCGTCTATCTCTCTCACCAGAACCTCGTCGATCCGAATGATCCGAGCGGTGTGCCGACCAAGCACTTCACGACGGAGCAAGTCGCGGGCAATCCGAATCTTCAGCCCGAGCACACGAAGAACTACAACATCGGCTTCCAGCTTTCACCCGATGCGATGACCGATATCGGTGCGGCGTTCTACAAGGTCCGCATCGACGGCGTCATCGGCACCGACGATCCGAACGCGGTGCTCGTCGCCAACGATCCCTCCCGCGTCGTGCGCAACGCCGACGGGTCGGTGCGTTACCTCGTTCAGCATTTCGTGAACCTCGGTGCGCTCGACACTGATGGCTTCGATCTCAATTTCCGCAAAGCGCTGCGCACCAAGTACGGCACGTTCACGCTCGCAGGCGACTGGACTTATGTGTGGCACTTCAAGCTGCACAGCCCCGGAACCGCACCGCAGGACTTCGCCGGCAACAACCTTGCGCTGCTGCAGCCGTTCGGCGCGAGCAACCCGCGCTGGAAGGGCAATACGAGCGTGAGCTGGGACTACCGGCAACTGACCACCACGCTGACCTGGCAATACACGGGGCCATATACGAACGCCGTGGCCGCGGAATTCGGCGACGGCGGTACGGGATCGGTGGCGTCGTACAGCCAGTTCAACCTCATGTTCAACTATCGCGGCTTCAAGCATTGGACGATTTACGGCGGCATCACGAACCTCTTCGACAAGAAGCCGCCGTTCGACGTCGAGTGGCAAGCCGTGCCCGACATCACTGGCTATGACCAGTCGCTCTACACGAACCTTGGTCGTTTCTTCCAGGTCGGGGCGACGTACCGGTTCTGACAGGGAGGAAGCCGCCAGGCGGCAATCGGTCCCGGCGCGCGGCCCGCGCCGGGACGACGAAGAATGAGCTGGACCGGCAGCCGGCCTCAATCAAGGTCAAGGTCAAGTGCAGAGGTGCAAGGTTTGAACGCGAGGACATGCAGGGCTTGCGAGGCGCAGTTCGCGGCAAGCGAGTTCGCACGACGAATCCGGATACGAGTGCCCCGCGCCGGTGGACCGGGTCAATCGGCAGTTCAAGGCTGAGCGGCCGAATCAGCTTTGGGTGTCCGACTTCACCTATGTCTCGACGTGGCAGGGTTGGCTGTACGTGGCGTTCGTGATCGACGTGTTTGCCCGTCGCATCGTCGGTTGGCGCGTCAGTTCGCGATGAGCACGGACTTCGTTCTGGATGCGCTTGAACAGGCGCTGTACGCGCGCCAACCGGGCGACGATAGGACTTTGATACACCACTCCGATAAGGGGAGCCCAATACGTCAGCATTCGGTACAGCGAACGTTTGGCCGAGGCGGGTATCGAGCCGTCCGTCGACAGCCGTGGTGACAGCTACGATAACGCGCTGGCTGAAACGATCAACGGTCTTTACAAGACGGAACTGATTCATCGACGCGCCCGGAGAACAGCTGCCACGGCCGCGGACAGCTCTCGCGTGATGGAACTGTTGCCGAGCATGCTCGAATCGAGATGAAGGATATTCAATGAAGCCTGCCTGTCAGGGGAGGAGTGAAGGGCGTCGAAACGCGCTGGAATTCATTGGGATACCTTCCGGGCGGCCAGATCGATCAGCCTCGCGACCTCGTCCGGGTGAGATAGCATCGACATGTGGCTGGAGCGAATCGACGTGACCGTTGCCCCAATGTGCTGCGCAATGGCTTGCTGCACGGCGGGCTTCAGCGCATTGTCGTTGGTGGTTCGCAGATACCAGACAGGCTTGTCGTGCCAGGCCGCGTGCTGGATCTTCCCGGTGAAGCAGGCCGCCGCGACAGACTGTTGAACCGATGCCAGGACGCGAGCCTGTTCGAGCGGAATGTCCGCCGCCATGACGTGCTGGAACGCTCGCGCATCGTCGAGCCAGATCAGCCCGTGGGCGTCCGGTGCGAGACCGGTCATCGGCGCGTGGAGGCGTTGCAGCAGGTCGGCGACGGACTCGCCGTCGTCCGGTACCAGCGCGGAAAGATAGACCAGGCCTTTCACATTGGCAGCGTTGCCGGCCTGCGTGACGACTGCGCCGGCCCAGGAGTGGCCCACCAGCAGTACGTCGCCGGTTTGCCGATGCAGGACGCTTTCGGTGGCGGCAACGTCGTCTGCGAGCGAGGTGAGAGGGTTTTGCACAGCAGTGACGCGGTAACCCATGCGCTGTAGCCTGACGATCACGGGGCTCCAACTTGATCCGTCCGCAAAGGCGCCATGCACGAGGACAATGTTGCGCACAGCCGGCGCCGCAGTCGCTGCCGCATGAGCCGTTGTCAGCGTCGCCGTGAAGGCTACGGCAGCAACCAGCCGGCTGAACCATGCGGACCGACGGCGCGCGCATCTCTGAAAGAGCGAGACCGGACAGTTATGAAGGAATGGGAATTTCATGTGAAAGCGAATCGTTGAGGGGACGTGTCAAATCTATCTGACTTCAGTGAACCGTTGCAGGTGGCAAACCCGCCAACATTCATGCAAGCGCGCCGTGCGCATAGGAATCGTTGCAGTCGAAGGCAGCCTGCTCTCCGCCATTAACGGCCTTGCCGACCTTCATTACCCGCGTGCGGATCGAAATGGCTTGCGTGTTGCTCGAGCGGCCTGGAGCAAGCATTAAACAGGTAGCACTGCAATGCGGCTACCGTGAGGAAACGTCGTTTCGGCGTGCCTTCAGCCAACTCACCGGCATGACGCCAGCCGACTACAGGCGCTGGTCAGATGGGCGGAACGTCAGGCGTCTACCCAGTCCCCACGCACTCGAGACCAGCGGCGCTTGACGCCGTGGCTGTCGTGTCTGCAACGATGGCGGCGCTATTCGATTGGAACCTCGTTGACGTTGCGCATCACTGTCCTCAAGTAAGCCATCACGTCGGCGACCGCTGCGTCGCGCGTGTGCGCGCTCCTTAGCCAATAGGAATCAATCGATAGCCGTCCTGTTCTCGCGCCAAGTGGCCCAAAGCCGGAAATGGGAAGTGGAATCCTTGAATGAGCATCCCTTCCGCTACGGCCCGGTCATACAGTTTGATTCGTGCTTGCTGCGCCATCTCAGGATCCATGTCCGTGGCTCCGTGCCAGTCCGGATGGCGGATGAATAGCGCTGGATGTGTGGTCACGTCGCCTTGAATGACCACCTTATCGGCGCCAGATTCGACGACGAAGGACGTATGTCCCGGCGTGTGACCGTGTGTGGCCATGGACGTGACGCCCGGTGCAACCTCTGTGTCCGGCTCGAATGTTCTGACGGAGTCGCCGAGAATCCCGAAAATGCGGCGTGCGCGCTGGAAATTTGCCATTGCGGCTTCCGATTCCGCTCGAGCCATGTTTGCGTTGTTCAGCCAAAACGCGTATTCGGCTGCCGGTACCCAGATTTCCGAATTCGGAAATGCCGCGCGGCCATCTGCTGTCACCAGTCCACCAATGTGATCGGCATGGAAATGCGTGATCAATACCCGGTCGACGGCGGCCGCATCGTAGCCGGCCGCTTCAAGGTTGGTATGGAACTGTCCGCCGACGCCGTCGCTTTGTCTGAAGGCCGCTTCCCCGAGTCCGGTATCAATTACGACCACGCGCCCGTCAGTTTTGAGGACGACGGGGGTGAACGTTAGCGTAATGGTGTCTGTCGGCAAACGAGCCGCCTGCAGTGCGCGGACGACGTCCGCTGGCGGAACATTCGAAACGAAGTTTTCTCGACGGGGAAAGCTGTTGGCGCCATCGGAGACGGAAAGCATCTCGATCTTCCCGACAGTCCGCTGGAATACTCCGGGTATGGGGGCGGTCATGGCCGGCGATGAAGCCTCGCGAGCCGTTGCGTATTTCCCCGGCGCCAGCGTCGCGACTGCGGCTGCTGCGGTTCCTGCGAGGAAAGTTCGACGCGAATGATTTGTCATGGCTGTTACGTCCGTGGTGGTTGGAGACCAGACGATGTGCGGGGAATATCGCTCGTCATCTGTTACGTCTTGAACACCATCATTTTGCGGGTTTACACCATTGAATTGCAGATATAAATAAGTAAAACAGTTATATTGGTAAATCATGAAACCGGGGCGGGAAACGGATGAACCGAGATGACCTAATCGACCTGAATGCCTTCGTCGCTGTTGCAGAGGAAAGGAGTTTCACGCGCGCCGCAGCTCGCCTGCTGACGTCGCAATCCGCCCTAAGCCACACTTTGCGGCGGCTTGAAACGCGGCTCGGTGTTCGTCTTCTGACGCGCACGACACGGAGCGTCGCGTTGACTCCGGCGGGCGAAACCTTCTTGCAGGGACTGAAGCCTGCTTTCGAAGCCATTGACCTGACACTTGGTACTGTCGGCTCTCTACGGGAAAGCCCCCGGGGCACTCTCCGCATCACTACTCCGCGGCATGCCGCGGTTAGCGTGTTATGGCCTGTGCTGCAGGAGTTCGTCAGAGACTACCCGGACATACATGTCGAGGTGAACATTGACGCAGCTTTCCGCGACCTCGCGGACGATCGATTCGACGCCGGTATCAGACTAGGGGAGCTTGTGGCGCCAAACATGGTCGCCGTAAAAATCGGACCCGCTCTCCGTCTGGCGATCGTGGCCACGCCCGGCTACGTTGCCCGACGCGGCATACCTACCCATCCCCATCAGTTAGCCCAGCACGCCTGCATCAATTTTCGCCTGCCCGGCTCAGGGGCGCTTTATGCCTGGCAATTCAAAAAAGGCCGACAGGAAATGAAAGTTCGCGTTGAAGGACCTTTAACTTTCGATGACCCGGACATGATCCTGGCGGCGGCGGTGGACGGGCAGGGTGTTGCCTGCCTCGTCGAAGACCATGCTGCACCGATGATTCGCGATGGTCGTCTCGTCCGTCTTCTGGAGGATTGGTGTTCACCCTTTTCCGGCTACCATCTCTATTACCCAACCAGAAAGAACAATTCTGCAGCGTTCCGCTTGCTGGTTGACCGACTGCGTATTCAGCGCTGACATTCTTCAGTGACCGGCGGTCTTCCGCGTGTTGCGAATTCAGTGTTTGCCAAAATGCCAAATTCGTTTTCCCGACAGACCGTAGTCAAACTGGCTGAACTTAAGAAGTCTTGATGAACTCCGGATGCATGCCGGGTGGCCGCGACTGACGCCGCCGCGGACCTGATTGGAGTGACGATGGGCTAGTCGCCCAGCGCGTCGCCGCCGCCACCCAGCACTGTCTTGAGATACGCGATCACGTCGGCGATTGCCGCATCGCGCGCCTGCGCATTGCCACCAACGTGAGGGTCGGTCTGAACGCAATCGTCGTGAAAGGAAAAGGGCGCACCGGTAGCCTCGTTCACCAGTTCGCCGCTTTCGTTTTCGACGATACGGCACGCCCGTACCGTTTGCGCGCCCTTTACGACGACAGTGGGCATCGCGTACGGCATGTCGAACGCATGCGACGCGTGCGGAAACACCGTCATGGTGGCGTCTCTGCCGGCCTGTTGCAGCCGCTCGAAGTATGCGGCACAGGCCGGCGCAGGGTCGTAATCGTCGTCTGCCCCATGGAATTCGCGGATTGGCCCGTTGACGTCGGTGTCGTCGCGATAACGGGTCATGCAGTCGGGATAGAAAGGCAGATAGGCGCGAAAGCGAACACCAGACGTATTCCAAAGGCGATTGAGTCGCGTCATGGCGGCGTAGAGCGTTGCCTGTCCACCTCTCGAAAAGCCCATCAGCATGATCTTGTCCGGATCGACGCGGGAATCATGCGAAAGCAGGTGACTTCGTTGGCCGCCCGGCGGGTGCGATGTATATTTGACATAATCAACATTATCGACATTTTTGATTGTAGTGGCTAGATTGAAATGTCCGCTTTGGGGCCGCGTAAGCTGACCGGCTGCCGGTTTGACGGCGCCGGAGGCTGCGATGGCTGCAACGGAGCGGATCACGATGACGATGCGCGAACTGGACCGATTCAAGGCCATTCAGGACGTAGCCGACGGCCAGCTCAAACCAGATTGACGACACGACAGATGCGCCGGTTGGTCGCCCGGTTACGGGAGCGCGGTCCAGCCGGTTTTGTTCAACAGAATGCGCGGGCGCAGAAGAACGAGCGCCTAGAAGTTTCGCGCCACGCCAACCATGAACATGTCCTGGTCCTTGTCGTTGCCGGTTGCGACACGATTGAAGCGCAGGCTCGCCGCCCAATCGTTCGTCACCTGATAGGCCACTTGCGCGCTGAGCAACGCATTGAGTCGCGTCCTGCCCGAGCCGTCGTTCCGATCCCGCGAGAGATACGGACCGACGCCCGCCGACAGCGTCCATTTGCTCGTGATCGGCGCGACGTACCAGAATTGCGCAGCCACGCCGCGTCGGCCGGCCACGCCATTGTTGCCTTCGTAGACGAAGCTCGCCGAATAGGCCCACGCATTGCCGAGCGGCCGCTTGACTTCGACCATGTACCCCCTTTCGATCGGCACTTGAGGACGGTTCGTCTGAGACGTCCCGGCCCAAACGCCGATCTGCGTCTTGCCGTCCGAAAACGCAGGGCCAGGATCGCCGCCGAAATCCGAGCCGATGCCGAAGAGCACCGCGTCGGAATTGAATCCGCCGATCATCTGGACGTGGTTGTACTGCACCTTGAGAAAGAAGCGCTTGGGAACGACGTAATACCGCACCGCTGCCGACGCGCGCACGCCCCAGCGCTTGTCATTGCGTGGCTGGTCGTCGACATGGGTCGTGTCCATGCTGAAGTACGGGCCCGCCGAAAATTCGAGCGCCAGGCGACTGCCGACCGGCCAACGAAACGAACCCAGGGCGGCAAAACCGTCACGATGGTGATTCAACGGATGCCCTTCGTTCATGTACGCGAGGTAGACCGACAGGTAATCGTTCAAGACGTCACCGAAGCCGACTTCGTACGCACGCCAATGCATATCGCCACCCTCGGTCGCTCGTCCGTCGCCGTACACCGCATAGGCGTTGAGCGTTCTCTCCGATTTGAGTCCGCTCGGCGAACTACTCGAAGGACCATCCTCGGCGTGCGCGTGTACCGGGCACGCCAGCATTGTCAGGCCGGCGATCGAGCTTGTGAGGACGAAGCGCGAACAGATGTAACGGCACTCTCCCATTTGGCCCCTCACCTTGGTAAGCGCGTTTTCCTGGAAAAGTTGATACCGATTATAGGCGGCGGACAGCAGGCGTCGAACACGCGTTTACGGCAATTCCCCCTGCCCTGATGGCGAGCATGTTCGGTATCAGGGCATAAGAGTGCGTCGGGTCGGGCGCGTTTCAATGGACGCCAGTTTGGATTTTCAATGAACCTATTATGATAAAAGAAAAGTTATCCGAATAGGGGCATCGTTTGATCGAACTACCTGTTCCGAGGCAGAAGGTTCAGGCCACGAAATCACCGGAAAATCGGCTCCCTCGCCGAGATCGCCTCATGCTTCGATCTTCGCGCGGCGCATCGAGGCGCCTGGACGCAACGTCGGGCACCGCTTTGCCGAACAGCGGACGCAACGTCGGCGTATCCGACTCCAGCGCGGCGAGCATCTGAACCCCCATCGGCGAGACGGCACCGTCGGGCCGGCGACCACGGATTAATCAGGTCTGGATCGTCTGAAAGCCCTGCCCTGCAAGGCGCGACACGATCCAGATACATTGAAATACAAAATATCGGATACGATTTAATCGAATACGCTTGACTCAGGTGGGCATCAGGCGGAAACTGCGTCGCATGCGATCGAATCGCATCTGAAACAAACCTCAACCGACGGAGCAAATGATGAGCAAGATCGACAAAGTGCTGTACACGGGCAAGACGCATACGACTTCCGGCGGCCGCGACGGCGCCGCGCGCAGTTCCGATGGCCGCCTCGACATCCAGTTGTCGTCGCCGGGCAGCGCCGGCACTGGCACCAACCCGGAACAGCTGTTCGCGGCCGGCTGGTCGGCCTGCTTCATCGGCGCGATGCAGCTTGCGGCGCGTGCCGCCAAGGTGACGCTGCCGGCCGATCTCGCGGTCGACGCCGAAGTGGATCTCGGCACGGCCGGCAACGCGTACTTCCTGCAAGCCCGGCTGAACGTGAGCGTGCCGGGGCTCGAGCGCGACGTCGCGCAACGCATCGTCGACGCCGCGCATCAGACTTGCCCGTATTCGAAGGCGACGCGCGGCAACATCGACGTCGAGATCCGGATCGCCTGAACGTTGCACCGGGCGGCCGAGCGCCCCCTCCCGAATTCCCGATTCCTTTTTCATCGAGGTGAAACATGAAAACCCAATTGATCGCTGCCCTGTTCGTCGCTGTTTCGGCTGCCGTTGCCGCTCCCGCGTTTGCCAATGAAGCCACCGTGACGCGTGCGCAGGTGCGCGCCGAACTTGCGCAGCTTCAACACGTTGGCTATCCGCTGAACCGCGCGACGGACGCCACCTACCCCAACGATCTGCAGGCCGCATTGACGCAGATCCACGCCGACGACGCCGTTGCGGCCAACGCACCGGCTTCCGGCTACGGCGGCAACGGCGACACCGCGACGCAATCCGGCCGCCGGTATGTCGCAAGCGTGGCCGAGCGCTCGGTGTACTTCGGTCACTGAGCACCACGCCCGGTACGTGAACCCTGATCCCTGTTTATTCCTGATTCGATTTTGTCGAGGTGAATGATGAAGACCCAACTGATTGCCGCCCTTCTCGTTGCCGTGTCGGCCTCCGTCGCCGCACCGGTTTTTGCCGGCGAAAGCACCGTCACACGTGCGCAGGTGCGTGCGGAACTGGCCGCGTTGCAGCAAGCCGGCTACCAGCCGAACCGCCCCAACGATCCGAACTACCCGACCAATATCCAGGCGGCGCTGAAACGGATTCGCGACGACGGCGCCGTCGCGGCCGTCGCGGCCGATACGCAGGCAGCCGGTTACGGCAGCGATGCCGGCGGTGCCGCGCAGTCCGGCAGCCGAAACCCGATGCGTACCGCCGAGCGCTCGATTTATTTCGGGCATTGAGCGCGGCACGGCGAATTCGGCCGCTGAAGTCCGCCATATAAAGCGCATGCGATGCAATCGCGTGCGCTTTTCTATTTGTGTTGCTCAGGTCTGCGTTCGCGATGCTATCCGCCCGCCCCCATCCAGGATTATTCTGTGCGGCACCCACCTTCCACCAAGGAGCCGCCGATGCCGGACGCCATGACCGGAAACACGACAACCGATGCGCACGTGCTCGACCGGCTCGTCTGGAATGCGCTCACGGGCAGGCAGCGCCGCTTTGCGCTCGGCGACGGTCGTGCGCTGCGGTTCCCGACGGCCATCGCGCCATTTGCCGCGATCGACGACACGAGCCCGGCGTCGTTCGACGCGCTGTGCGGGCTGATCGCCGCACACGGCCCGGCGGCGCTCGTCACGCCGGACGAGATCGAGCCGCCGGCAGCTTTGTCGGTGATTCGGCGAGCGACGTTACTTCAAATGATCTGGCAAGGAACCTTGGGCACGACGCAAGAAGAGGAGCCTGTTCCGCTCGGCGAAGCCGACGTGCCTGACATGCTCGCGCTGACCGCCGCCGCGCAGCCGGGCCCGTTCGGCCCGCGCACGTTCGAGCTTGGCCACTACATCGGCGTGCGCAGTGAAGGCCGACTGGCCGCGATGGCCGGCCAGCGGATGCAGGTCGACGGCTATACCGAGAT
This sequence comes from Burkholderia sp. E168m22, assembly GCF_001319805.1. NCBI lineage: Bacteria > Pseudomonadati > Pseudomonadota > Betaproteobacteria > Burkholderiales > Burkholderiaceae > Burkholderia > Burkholderia sp. E168m22. Next base: position 67,103 of record NZ_BBSK01000020.1, on the reverse strand, counting down.
CAGCGCCGTCTGCGTGGATGCCGCGTTTCGCCGGCAAGGGCTTGCCGCGCGGCTGATCCGGTCGTTGATCGCGACGATCGGCGCGCGTGCGGAAACGCCGTTCCTGCACGTCCTCACGACGAACCGGGTGGCGATCGAACGTTATCTCGCACTCGGTTTCGTGGTCCGTCGCGAGATGCACCTGCTGGTGCTGGGCGATGCGCACGCATGACAACGCGGCCGGCGCGATTTCCGCGTCGGCCGCTTGTCGTGCCTGAGAACTTTCAGGCTTCGGTCGACCGGATCAGGTTACCGCGCAGCGTGACGATCGCCTTCTGTACCTTGGCGAACTCGTCCGGCTTCAGCCCGGTGGCTTCGACCAGGTTCATGTCGAGCCCCTTCTCGCGCACGCGTCGGCCGCTTTTCGTCAGGCTGACGAGCACCTGGCGTTCGTCGGACGGATCGCGGTGCCGCTCCAGGTAGCCCATTGCCTCGAGCTTCTTCAGGATCGGCGTCAGCGTATTGGATTCGAGAAACAGCTTCTCGCCGAGCTGGCCAACGGTCTGGTTGTCCTGCTCCCACAGCGCAATGATCGTGATGTATTGCGTATACGTGAGGCCGAGCTCGTCGAGGATCGGCTTGTACGCCTTGCCGAACGCGAGGTTCGCCGAGTAGATCGCAAAGCACAGGAACTCGGACAGCTTCGGTGCGGCGGACGACGGGGTTTCGGTCGGTTTCATGGACTTCCTCCAGCGACGCGAACGGTCGCAGACAACCGCATTATATATCGCATGCGATCTTATCGGAAGCATGATAATCGGTGTCGATCGGCTGACGCGCGCCGCGCTCGTTCAGCCCGGCTTGCGGCGCTTGCCGGTAGGCTGACGGCTGATCGACAGCAGCGTGCACTGCACCGGATGTGCGATTTCGGTCGCGAGCCCGCCCGCGGCAAACAGCAGGATCATCAGCCAGCGCTTCATGCGTCCTCCACGACCGAAAGGCTCGCGCCATCGAGGACCGTCGCGTCGAGCGCGGTCGGATCGACGCCGTCGAGGCAACCCAGATTGACGCGCCAGCATGCCGGGTCCTTGCGGGTCTGGTGGAACGGATAGACGCCGCACCGGCTGCAGAAATAGTGGCGCGCCGTGTGCGTGTTGAAGCGATAGCACGTCAGCGCGTCCTCGCCTTCGACGATCGTCAGGTTGGCGGCGGCGAACATCGGGCTCATCAGCGCGCCGCGCCGGCGGCACAGGCTGCAGTTGCAGCGGACGGCCGGTGCAATGGCCGCGATGACTTCGAATTTGACGGCCCCGCAATGGCAGGACCCTTTGAACCAGGTGGCAGACATGACGGGCTCCGAAAGAGGTCATGCCTGCTTTATAGCGAACCCGCGCGCGGGCGTTGTATCGCACTGTATCCGCGCTCGGCGCAGATACAGGACATTGCACATCCGCGGCGCGCGCGATCTGGCTGGCGACGGTTGCGTCGGCGCCCACACAGCAGGGGTCATGGTTTTCCCGCCCCGCGGGATGGCGCGGATGCGCATCGTTTTCGATACGCCCCTCCGCCACGCAGGCTGCACCGGCCCGCCAGGCGAATACGGGCCGCCACGTGCGCCCTACCCTTTCTGCTCAGGAAAGGACGCTTGAAACATCCGCAATTATCACGTGCCGCCGATTTGCCCACCATGTATCGGACGATCGGCGCAGCCCGCACGGGCGGCTCTGGCACGCGCCCGGCGATGCCTGCCGTCGCGTCGCGTGGCCGGCGCGTTACACCGGTCGCGAACGCCAGGCCCCGCGCCACGGCATATCGATAATCAGGAGACACGATGAACAGCCAATCCCTCGACCTAGGCGGCCATGCCGGCGGCCCTGAATCCGCCCGGCCGCCGGCCGCTTCAGCAGGCGCCGCCGCCGATGCGGCAGCCCTTCCCGGCCGCCGCGTCACGCTCGGCGATTTCATGGACGATCTGCCGGTCGGCGCATTGCATCGATTCGTCGTCTGGGTAATCGGCGTCGGGCTGTTCTTCGACATGTACGAGATTTTTCTCGTCAGTACGATCGGCTCCGCGTTGCAGCACGAATACGGGCTGAGCCGGCAAAGCGCCGATTTCAAGCTATTGCTGGCGTCGGCGTTCATCGGCATGTTCGTCGGCGCGATGTGCCTCGGCAGCCTGGCCGACCGCATCGGCCGACGCAAGGCGTTCCTGCTCACGCTCGGGTGGTACAGTGCGTTCTCGCTGGTCGGTGCGTTTTCCGTGAACGCCGACATGCTCGTGGCATGCCGGTTCCTGACGGGCATCGGCGTCGGCGCGATCTATCCGGTCGCCGACAGCTTCCTGTCCGAAATCCTGCCGAAGGACAAGCGCGGGCGGCTCGCCGCGTGGGCCTACACGACTTCGTATGTCGCGGTGCCGCTCGTCGGCTTTCTCGCGCTGTGGCTGAATCCGTTGCAGGTGGCGGGCGTCGCCGGCTGGCGCATCATCCTCGCGATCGGCAGTCTCGGCGCCGTGTACGTGCTGCTCGTCCAGCACCGGCTGCCGGAAAGCCCGCGCTGGCTGCTCGCGCAAGGCCGCACGGCCGATGCGCACGCGGCGCTGCGGCGTTTCGCGGAAAGCGCCGGCGTGCGCGTGCCCGAACATTTCGCGGAACCCGTCGAGCCGCAGCGGCCGCTCGGGCTCGGCGAGCGCATCGCGCTGCTGCGCCGCCAACCGTACGGCGCGCGCTATGTGATGCTGGCGATCTTTCACCTGTTGCAGGGCTTCGGCTACTACGGGTTCGGCACGCTCGCCGGCACGGTCGTGAAAAGCCGCGGCTTGGACGTGACGGACAGCACGCTGTTCATCGCGCTGTCGTTCATCGGCTATCCGATCGGCTCGCTGCTGTCGATTCCGCTGCTCAACTGGATCGAGCGCCGTACGCTCGTGATCGTGTCGATCCTGTCGATCGCGGTGTTCGGGCTGTGCTTCGCGTATTCGGGCAATACGATGCTGATCGTCGGCTTCGGCTTCCTGACGACCTGTGCGTCGAACGTGTTCAGCAACGCGTATCACGTATATCAGGCCGAGATCTTCCCGGCGCGCGTGCGCTCGACGGCGATCGGGAGTACCTATGCGCTGTCGCGGATCGTGAGCGGCGCGCTGCCGTTCGTGTTGCTGCCGGTGCTCGGCCACTACGGCGCGGGCGCGATGTTCGGCGTGATCTCGGTCGCACTCGGCGTCGTCGCCGTCACGCTGCGCGTGCTCGGGCCGCTGACCACGCGGCGCAGCCAGGACGAGATCAATCCGGTTTGACGCGGCGATCGGCACGGGGCGCACGGAGCCGCACCCCGTGCGTCGCGTTCCGTCGCATTCACCGCGCCGACATGAAATCGAACAGCTTCGTGACGTCGGTCGTCAGCACGCTACCCGCCTTCACGCCGACCCACAGCGTGCGCGTCGCCCACGCGTCGTCGAGCGTCACGACACCGAGCCGCGCCGCGCGCTCGCCGGTCACCGCATCGCGCGGCAGCACGCCGATGCCGAGCCCCGCCTCGATCATCCGGCTCACGCCGTCGAAATTCGATACCTGGATTCGCAGCTTCAGCGAGCGCTCGGCCGCGAACGCGGCGTCGGTCATCCGCGCGAGCAACGAGCTGCCGTCGCTCAAGCCCACGTAGTCCTCGTCGAGCGTATCCGCGAAGCGGATGCGCTCGCGCGCGGCGAACCGGTGCGTGCGCGGCACCAGCAGCACGAGCTCGTCGCGCCGGTACAGCCGCCGTTCGATGCCGGGCGCCGGCACGTTGTCGGCGAATACGCCCAGATCGGCCTTGCCCGACGCGAGCGCGTCGACGATCTCGTGACTGAGCCGCTCCTCGAGGCTGACCTTGATGCCGGGGTTGTCGGTGAGGAACGCGGCGAGATCGGCGGGCAGGAACTGGACGATCGCGGACGTGTTGGTCCAGACGTGGATATGGCCGCGCACGCCGGCGACGTAGTCGCTCATCTCGTGCGCCATCCGGTTGACCTGCTCGATCACCTTCGCCGCATGATCGAGCAGCGCGCGGCCCGCGGGCGTCAGCTCGACCCCGCGCGCATGCCGGACGAACAGCGCGCTGCCGGTCACGCTTTCGAGTTCGGCGATGCGCTTGCTGACCGCGGACAACGTGAGCTGGCCGTGTTCGGCCGCCTTCGTCAGGCTGCCGTGCTCGGCGACGAGCGCGAACACGCGCAGCGACTGCAGATCGAAATGAAGCGGGTTCACCATGTCGTGGGGTCCTGGAAGGCCGTGCGGGGTACGTCGTCATCGCGCCGGCCTGACGCCGATCATACGCCCGGTCGTGCGTGTGCGATATGGGACGGCTAGTGCGGCGCAATCGCGTGCAATGCGGCGAGCATCGCGCCGTCGGGCGTCGCGAGATCGTCGAGCACCGCGAAGTGCTGCATGCCGGGCAGCCACGTGCGGGCGATTCGCTCGCCGGCGGCTTCGCACGCGGTCGCGTATTCGTCTGCCTGCCGGATGAGTTCGGGCAGTTCCGCATCGCCGACCGCCACGACGGTCGGGGCGCCGGGCTCGATGTGATGCAGCGGACTGTATGCGTCGACCTCGTGTGCGGTGAGTTGCAGTTTGTCGTTCAGGCAGCACAGCGCGATCGGTTCGAGATCGACGAGCGGGCTGATCGCAAGTGCCGATGCGACGGCCGGATGCGCGCGATGCATCGCCGTCAGGTGGCCACCCGCCGAATGGCCGCTCAGGTGAATCGGCCGCCCCGCGATACCGAGGCCGTCGGGGTCGGCCGCGAGATGGTCGAGCAGCGCGCCGATCTCGCCGACGATATCGGTCATCGTCGCAACCGGCGCGAGCGTGTATTCGGCGAGCACGACGTCGTAGCCGCGCGCGAGCGGCCCGCTCGCCGCATACGCGAAATCCTCTTTCGTGCAGTGCTGCCAGTAGCCGCCGTGGATGAACACGAACAGCGGCGCGTCGGGCTGCCCGCACGGCAGCCAGTCGAAGCGCTGCGCGGGTTGCGCGCCGTAGCGCAGGTCGCGGCGGCCGGGCGTCGCGGCATACAGCGCTGCGCTGCGTGCCTGGCATGACGCGAGCAACGCGGGGAAATCGGGAACAGCCTTCGTGTTCAGGTACGCGGCGTCGAGCGCCGCGCGGTCCATGCCGCGATAGAGGATCGTCATTGGGGAATCGCCCGGATCGGGTTGCGGATGCGCGCGGCAGGTTGGCGCCGTGCGCGCGGCGAAGGCGGCCGGGCCGACGCCGTTGCGCCATTATCCGCAGTGCGGCCGCGCACGGCTATCCGGAATCGGCGGGCGCGGCGCGTGCCTGTCCGCTTTCGGCGAAGGACTGTGGCGCCGGGCGCGCAGCGTGCGGGGGCTCGTGCAGGCGGCCGCACCCGGCAGGTCAGATCAGCTCGGAGATTTCGATCAGGTTCAGGTCGGGATCGCGCACGTAGACCGAACGAATCTTCTGTGTCGCGCCCGTGCGTTCGACGGGCCCTTCCACGATCGGCCAGTCGACGCGCCGCAGGTGCGCGATCACGTCGTCGAGCGGAACCGACGCGATGAAGCACAGGTCGAGCGCGCCCGGTACCGGCACATGCGCTTTCGGCTCGAATTCCGCGCCGCGCACGTGGAGGTTGATCTTCTGGTTCCCGAAACGGAACGCGAGCCGGCCCGCGCCGAAGGTTTCGAGCTGCATCTGCAGCACCTCGGTGTAGAAATGCTTCGTTCGTTCCGGGTCGACGCAGGTCAGCACGAGATGATCGAGATGGTCGATCAGCGCCATGGGATTCCCTCCTGTTCCTGTTGGGGTTCACGATTCACGAGAAAGCGCGTTGCGCGGGCATGTCGCCGGCGTCGGCGCGCGGCGGCGGATGAAGGTCGGAGCGGCGCCCGGCCTTCAGGATCTGGCTCGGCACGTCGTGCCCGATCAGCGCAGGCAGCCGCGCCGATGCGGCGAGCACGGCCGCAAGATCGATGCCCGTATCGTAGCCGTCGAGCTCGAGCATGTGCACCAGTTCCTCGGTGCACGCGTTGCCGGTCGCGCCCGGCGCATACGGGCAGCCGCCGAGCCCGCCGAGCGACGCGTCGAAGCGGTCGATGCCGGCGTCGAGCGCCGCGAGCGTGTTGGCGAGCGCCATCCCGCGCGTGTTGTGAAAGTGCAGCGTGAGCTGCAACGCGCCAAAGCGCTCGCGAGCGCGGCGCGACAGATCGCGCACCTGCGACGGAAACGCCATGCCGGTCGTGTCGCACAGCGTGAAGCCGTGCACGCCGAGATCCGCGAAGCGCTGCATCCACGCGAGCACCGTCTCGGCCGGCACGTCGCCTTCCATCGGGCAGCCCATCGCGGTCGACAGCGACACGTTGATCGCGACACCCGTGCCCCGCACCGTGTCGATCACGTCGCGCAACTGCGCGAACGACTGCTCGCGCGTCATCCGCAGGTTCGCGCGGTTGTGGCTCTCGCTCATCGACATCACGAGGTTCACCTCGTCGACGCCGCATGACAGCGCGCGCTCGGCGCCGCGCACGTTCGGCACGAGCACCGTATAGACGACGCCCGGCGCGCGCACGATGCCGTGCATCACGGCTTCCGCGTCGCGCAGCGCGGGAATTGCCTTCGGCGACGTGAACGACGTGACCTCGATCTTCGCGTAGCCGCAGGCGCTCAGCGCGTCGACGAGCGCGATCTTGTCGTCGGTGTCGACGAACGCGGCCTCGTTCTGGAAACCGTCGCGGGTCGCGACTTCGTGGATATGGAGTCGTTGCGGATGCCGGTTCATGGGTTCGTCCCGATGGTTGTGTCAGATCACGCCGCGCGTGCGCCAGTCGTCGCGCGTCGCCGCATCGATGCCGAGCGATTCGAGGACCGCATCGGTATCGGCGCCGAGCGCGGGCGCCGGCCGCTCGATGCGCCCGGGCGTCGCGTCGAGTTTCGGCACGATGCCGGGCACCAGCACGGGCGTGCCGTCGGGCAGCGCGGCGTCGACGATCATGTCGCGCGCACGGTAGTGCGGATCGGCCGCGATGTCGGCCACGTCGTAGATGCGTCCGGACGGAATGCGCGCGTCGTTCAGCGCGGCGAGCACGTCGTCGAGGTCGTGGCGGGCGCTCCACTCGCCGATCGCCGCATCGATGCGCGCGACCTGCGCGACGCGCCCGTCGTTGTGGGCGAGCGCCGGATCGTTGCCGAGATCGGGCCGACCGATCAGTTCCATCAGGCGCCGGAAGATGCTGTCGCCGTTGCCGGCGATCAGCGCGTACTTGCCATCGCGGCAACGGTACGCGTTGGTCGGCGCGATGCCCGGCAGGCTGCTGCCGGCCGGCTCGCGCACCGCGCCGAACGCCGCATATTCGGGCAGCAGGCTTTCCATCATGTTGAACACCGATTCATACAGTGCGACGTCGACGACCTGCCCCTTGCCGCCCTGCTGCTCGCGATGCCGCAACGCGAGCAGCACGCCGATCACGCCGTGCAGCGCCGACAGCGAATCGCCGAGCGAAATGCCGACGCGCACCGGCGTGCGGCCCGGCTCGCCGGTCAGGTGGCGCAGGCCGCCCATCGCTTCGGCGATCACGCCGAAGCCGGGCCGGTCGCGATACGGGCCCGTTTGCCCGAAGCCCGACACGCGCAGCATCACGAGCCCCGGATTGATCGCGGACAGTGCGTCCCAGCCGAGCCCCCAGCCTTCGAGCGTGCCGGGTCGGAAGTTTTCGATCAGCACGTCGGTGTCGGCGACGAGGCGGCGTACGACGTCCTGCCCTTCGGGCGTGCGCAGGTCGAGCGTGAGCGAGGTCTTGTTGCGCGACTGCGCGGCCCACCAGACCGACGTGCCGTCGTGCAGCAGCCGCCATTTACGCAGCGGATCGCCGACGCCCGGCGGCTCGACCTTGATGATGTCCGCGCCGAATTCGGCGAGCATCCGGCCCGCGAACGGCCCGGCGATCAGTTGGCCAAGCTCCAGCACGCGGATGCCGTCCAGGGGGCGTGTCATGACTGTCTCCGATGAAAGCGTGTTGTCGATGACGGCGATCATGACGGCGTTCGCGCCCGGCGAAAATCGATCGATGGTCAACCCGCCTTTCCGAAACGGAAAGGCGGCCGTCGATGCGAGCATGGCGTCGGTCACGTAGGGAGCCTCTGCCTTTCCTTGCGGGAAAGCCCGCTCGCGCAACGATCAAACGATGGCGCACGCGCCGCCGGCAGAATCGAAGCCGTTCCGCGCCACCGGGCGCCTGCCAGCGAGACCCGCCATGTTTTCCGTTTCCGCTCCCGCGAAGATCGTGTTCCTCGACCGCGCGACGCTGTCGCCGCAGATCGGGCTGAAGCCGTTTCCGTTCCCGCACGTAGTGCAGACATTCGACCGGACGGCCGCGCACGAGGTCGCGGCGCGCATCCGCGACGCGGACATCGTCGTGACCAACAAGGTGCGGCTCGACGCGGCGGCCCTCGTCGCCGCGCGGCCGTTGCGGATGATCGCGATCGCCGCGACCGGCACGGACATCGTCGATCTCGATACCTGTGCGGCACGCGGGATCGTCGTGAGCAATATTCGCGGCTATGCGGTGCGTACGGTGCCCGAGCACACGTTCGCGCTGATCTTCGCGCTGCGGCGCAGCCTCGTCGCTTATCGCGACGCGGTGCGCGCGGGGCGCTGGCTCGACAGCGGACAGTTCTGCTTCTTCGACCACCCGATTCGCGACCTGGCCGGTTCGACGCTCGGGATCGTCGGCGACGGCGTGCTCGGGCGCGCGGTGGCCGCCATCGCGCGTGCGCTCGACATGCGGGTGCTGTTCGCGGCACACGGCGACACATCGGGCGACGGTCATGCGCCGCTCGACACGCTGCTGCGCGACAGCGACGTGATTACGCTGCACTGCCCGCTCACGCCGGCTACGCGGCACCTGATCGACGCACACGCGTTTGCGCGGATGGCGCGCCGGCCCCTGCTGATCAATACCGCGCGCGGCGGGCTCGTGGACGAAAGCGCGCTCGTCGATGCGTTGCAGTCGGGGCAGATCGCGGGCGCGGGGTTCGACGTGGTCACGCAGGAGCCGCTGCCGGCCGCGCATCCGTTTCACGCGATCCTGTCGCATCCGGCGTTCATCCTGACGCCGCACGTCGCGTGGGCGAGCGACGAGGCGATGCAGGCGCTGGCCGACCAGCTCGTGGACAACATCGCCGCGTTCGTCGGTGGTGAACCGTGGCATGTCGTGTGACACGCACCAGCAGAACGGCCCCGCTCGATTGCTCGAAGCGGGGCCGACTGAATGCGGGGCTGCTTACGCCAGCGACTCGGCACGTAACGGGTTCGTGCATCCGCCCTATCTTGCGGCCGGTTTCTGAATACCTGATGAACGCTACTTTAAGGCACTCGGAGCGGCAGTGATGTAGGGCGAGTCCGAAAAGCGGAAAAGCCGGAAAGCTGGAAAGCCGCTCAGTAAGCGGACATCTCGACGCAAGGGTCGACCTTGGACGGCGAGCAGATGACCGAGTACTTGGCGCTCTCGCGCATCAGCGCTTCGCCTTCGTGCAGCGCGATCTTGATCTCGGGATGACGCTCGTACGCGAGGAAGGCCGAGCACACGACGGCGGACATCACGACGAGGGAAAACACAAATTTTTCAAGGGTTTGGAAACGTTCAGGCATGGTTGGGACCTTTCTCTCTCGCCGTAATTATACCTTGAGATAAGGGTTTTCCCTATAACCCTGCCCGCATACCGAGGATGGGGTCAAACGAGATAAGACAAGTGCTTGCGCCCTTTTATCGAAAAAGCGGGCGGCGTGGCCCGTACGAACGGGGCCGCCTGCACGAGGCGGGGAAAGCGGGCTTGCCGGTGGCCGACGCATCACTGGCCCACTGCGTCACTCCGGCGCCGACGCGCCGCTCGCCGCATTGCCCGGCCACGCCTTGCCGATATGGTCGATCAGTGATTTCGCGGTGCCCGTCACGAGCGCCGCGTCGACGCCCGACGTCTGCCACGCGCCGTCGGCCGCCTTCACGAAGGTCAGGTTCGCGCGCGACGGCGCGTAATCGGCATTGCGCCACGTGACCACGACGTCGCACGAATACGTGCGATCGCCGAGCTTCTTGCAGTCGCCGTCGGGTTTCGCCGACACGACGTCGGCCGACACGGGCAACGGCTGGCCGAACAGCGCGTTCAGCCCGCCGTGGTTTTCCGCTTCGAGCGCGCGGCGCACGGCGGCGTCGACGTCGCTCGATCCGGGACCGTCGTGAAGCAGATTGCAGGCGGCCAGCAGCGTCGAAGCCCCGGCGAGTGTCAGCAGCGTGTGAAACTTCATGGATATCCGTCGATCAGGTGAACGCCGCGTAGTCTGCAACGTCCGCGTGTCGTGCGCGGTATCCATTTGTAACCAATTGCACGGCTACCTACAGCCTGGCGACCCGGTGCGATCGTGCGATGCCCTCGCCTATTGCCGCTCCTGCTTCACGCGGCTCACGAGCTGCGTCGGACTGACGAACTGCAGCGCGATCACGACCCACACGAGCGTGATGGCCATGTAGATCATCGCCATCGCGTCAATCGACTGCGGTGCGCGCACGCCGGTCGAGAACACCGCGTAATACAGCGCGACGACGAGCGTCTGCGTGCTCGGGCCCGCGGTGAAGAACGTCAGCTCGAACATCCCGATCGTGCGCACCAGCACGAGCAGCCCGGCCGCGAGCATGCCGGGCACCAGCAGCGGCAGCAGCACGTAGCGGAAATAGCGCCACGTGTTCGCGCCGAAGATGCGCGCGGCCGCTTCGAGGTTCGGATCGATCTGTTCGATGAACGGCGTCATCACGAGGATCACGAACGGCAGCGCCGGCACCAGGTTCGCGAGGATCACGCCCGGCAGCGTGCCCGCGAGCCCGATCTTGTACATCACCGTCGCCATCGGAATCCCGTACGTGACGGGCGGCACCATCAGCGGCAGCAGGAACACCAGCAGCGCGAAGCGCTTGCCGCGGAACTGCACGCGCGCGAGCGCATACGCGGCCGGCACGCCGAGCGCGATCGACAGCAGCACGACCGCGCCGACCACTTCGACGGTCACCCACAGCACGCTCGCGAGCTGGAAGTCGTCCCACGCCTTCGCATACCAGTGCAGCGTGAAGCCCTGCGGCAGCGGCGTGCCGAACCAGCGCGTCGCGACCGAGTTCACCGCGACGGTCGCGATCAGCAGCATCACGTTCAGCAGGAAGAACGCCATCAGCCCCCAGACGAGCGCCTTCCATGCGCGGCCAGCGAGATTGCTTTTCATCCGGTGCGGTTTCCTTGCATCGACGGGCCGCGCATCGGGTGCGTCGTGCTTCGGCGGCCACGTGCGGGCGGCATGATCGTCGGTCGCCATCAGCCCTTGCCTCCCGTCACCGCGCCGGTATAGAAGAAGCGGCGCGCGCCGAGCATCGACGCGACCACCAGCAACTGCACGAAGCCCATCACGATCGCGATCGCCGACGCGAGCGAATAGTCGTAGCTTTCGAACGCGGCTTCGGCCGCCGCGATCGAGATCACGCGGGTCGGGCCGGCCGGCGCGCCGAGCAGCACGGCCGACGGAAACACCGAGAACGCCTGCACGAACGACAGGCATGCGGCCATCGTGAGCCCCGGCACGAGCAGCGGCAGGTAGATCTGGCGAAACTGCTGCCACGGGTTCGCGCCGAGGGTGGCTGCCGCGCGCGCGAGGGTCGGGTCGATGCCGCTGATGTACGACAGCATCAACAGGAACGCGAACGGAAAACCCGACACGATCAGCGACAGCAGTACGCCCCAGTAGTTGTGCGTGAGGCGCACTTCGTCGGTGTACAGATGCAGCCCCTGCAGCGCCTGCGGAAACCAGCCGTTCGGCCCGAAATACGTGAGCATCCCGTCGGCGACGAGCACCGTGCCGAGCGTGACCGGAATCACGAGCAGCGTCGTGACGAACTTCTGGTACGGCGAATTGCGGCGCAGCGCGAACGCGACGGGCACCGCGATGCCGACGTTGAGCAGCGTCGCCGGCACCGCGAGCTTCAGCGTGACGAGCACGGTCGGCCACATCGCGGTGTCGGTGAAGAACTGCACGTAGTTCGCGAGCGCGCCGCCGCCGTTCGTCGCGTTCGTCGGCTGGAACGACAGCACGAGGCCGTACGCGAACGGATAGATGAACAGCGCGGCGATGAACGCGAGTGCCGGCGTGACGAGCCAGGCTTTCGCGTCGCGCGGCGCGCCGCCGGTCGCGAGCGTGCTCATGCGGCCTCCGGGCGGGATGCCGCCGCGCGTGGCGGGTTGCGCGGGCGGTTCATTGCGCGTCTCCCGCATAGACGAGCGTGCGCGTGGGCGCCACGCGCAGCCGCAAGCGCTCGCCTTGCGTGAACTCGCCGGCCACGCGGGCCCAGATCGAACCGAACGGCGTGATCGCGCGAATCAGCGAGTCGCGGCCGCCGTACTCGACCGTCTCGACGGTCGCGTCGAACGCATTGTCGGCGCCTTCTTCCGCGCGCTCGATGTCGTCCGGACGCAGCGCGACCACGACGTCCTTCGCGTCGAAGCCGGCCATCGGTACGCCGGTGAGGCGCACGCCGCCCGATGTGACGTTCACGTAATCGCCGGCCATCCCTTCGAGCGTAAACGGCAGCACGTTGCGATAGCCCATGAAGCGCGCGACATGCAGGTTGTGCGGGCGCGTATAGACGTCCTTCGGCGACGCGACCTGCTGCACGACGCCCTCCTTCATCACGACGATGCGGTCGGCCATCGACAGCGCCTCGTCCTGGTCGTGCGTCACGTAGATCGTCGCGCGTTCGAGCTGCGTGTGGATGCGGCGGATTTCCGCGCGCATCTCGATGCGCAGTTTGGTGTCGAGGTTCGACAGCGGTTCGTCCATCAGCACGAGCGGCGGCTCGATCACGATCGCGCGCGCGATCGCGACGCGCTGCTGCTGTCCGCCCGACAGTTGCCCGGGCAGCTTGCCTTCATGACCGACGAGCTGCACGAGTTCGAGCGCCTGCTGCGCGCGCCGCCGCGTTTCCTGCTTCGCCACGCCGCGCATCTTGAGGCCGAAGCCGACGTTGTCGAGCACCGACATGTGCGGAAACAGCGCGTAGTTCTGGAACACCATCCCGAAGCCACGACGCTCGGGCGGCAGCACGTCGATGCGCGTGTCGTCGAGCCAGATGCCGCCGCGCGTGAGCGGCTGCAACCCCGCGATGCAATTCAGTGCCGTCGATTTGCCGCAGCCCGACGGGCCGAGCAGCGCGATGAATTCGCCGCGCCGGATCTCGAGGTCGAGCCCGTTCAGCGCGGCGACCTGCGCGCCTTGCGCATTGGTGAAACTGCGGCACACGCCGTCGAGCCGCAACCGTTCGAAACTGTGCTTCATTCCACGAACTCCGTCGACGCGGGCGCCGCGACGCCCGCCGGTTCAGGCGTCACTTCGATTTCTGCGAACCAATCTCGCGATCCCATTTCTGGAATGCGGCGACCATCGCCTGCGCGTTGAGCGGCTGCACGTGTGGGCGATCGGCGAGCAGCTTTGCGTATTCGGGCCGGCCGAATTTCCTGATCACTTCCTGGCTGTGCGCGGGCGCCATCTCGAGCGTCACGCCCTTCACCGCCGGGCCCGGGTAGAAGTAGCCGTCGTCGTAGGTCATCGCCTGCTGCGCCGGTTCGAGCAGGAAGTTCATCAGCTTGAACAGCACGTCGAGCTTTTCCTTCGGCACGCCCTTCGGGATCACCATGTAGTGCGCGTCGTTGACCCACGTCATGTTGTCGAACGCCTGGATCTTGAACTCGGCCGGCACGATGCCGAGCGCGCGCGGGTTCAGGTCCCAGCCGGTGACGGTCACGGTCATGTCGCGCGTGCCTTCGCCGAGCTCCTTCATCACCGCCGACGTGCCGCCCGGGTAGTACGGCACGCATTCGTTCAACTGTTTCAGGAACGCCCAGGTCTTGTCCCAGCCGTTGATCGGGTCCTGCGGATTCTTGTCGCCGAGCACGTACGGCAGCCCCATCAGGAACGTGCGGCCGGGGCCCGAGTTCGCGGGGCGCGCATAGATCAGCTTGTTCGGGTGCGCCTTGCACCACGCGAGCAACTGGTCGGGCGTCTTCGGCGGGTCGCTGACCTTCGCCGGGTTGTATTCGAGCAGCGGGCCGGCCGGCATGTAGGTCACTTCGAGGCCGAAGCCCTGCGCGAGATCCTGCATCTTGCGCGGGCCCGGCGCGTACTTGTCGAGCACGCCGGGGAGCGCGGCCGCGTTGTCGGGTAGCAGCTTCTGCCACAGGTTCTGCTCGATGCCGGCGGCCAGCGCGTCGGTGCCGGTCAGCACGAGGTCGATGTCGGAGCGCCCCGCCGCCTGCATCGCCTTGATCTTGCCCGGCAACTGCGGCGCGGGTGCGTTCGTGAACGTGACGTTCGCGACGAGACCCGGGTTCTTCTCCTTGAACGCCTCGATGGCCTTCTGCGTGAGCTGCAGGTTGCCGGCGACGTCGACGATGTTCAGCGATACGGGGGCTGCCACGGCCGCGGCGGCCGACAGCGTGAAGCCCAGTGCGAGTGCGATCCGGCGGACGCGGCGAGCGATCGGGGTGGTGTTCATGTCTCCTCACTTCGGTCGGTGGATGGGACCTTTCTTGTCAGGAAATCATGACGGCGTTATACGATGTCGGTCAACAAAAAACCACCAGATTCGGGGCGGGACTTTCCCTGACAAAAAGCTTCCGTTTGTCGAGGAAATGCGCGGTGGTCGAGGCTGGCGGTGGGAGTAGAGTCGATTGATGCAGGGTGTTAAGACGTCGTATCTCGTGCGAGACGAAACGCACCGGGCCGTTTGCGGTCCGTCGGCCGCCGGAAACACGTTGCCCGCCGTGTCTTGCGGCACCGTGAGCGGCGCCGAACACGGCGATCGTGCCGAATCGCCGCCGGCCGGCCGACCCCTGCATCGATTCCCCGGATCGGCTACAGTGGGCGCTTTCGGCGCGCTCCGCCCTGCCGCCGCGCCGCGAACCGTGCGCGAGCGCGGCGGCCCGGCGGAGCGCGGATCATTCACTTCGACGAGCGAACCTTCATGCCCGATCTGTCTGCCTTCCCGATCACGCAAAAATGGCCGGCCCAGCACCCCGACCGTCTCCAGCTCTACTCGCTGCCGACGCCGAACGGCGTCAAGGTGTCGATCATGCTCGAGGAAACCGGCCTGCCGTACGAGCCGCACCTCGTGCGCTTCGACACGAACGACCAGTTTTCGCCCGAATTCCTGTCGCTGAACCCGAACAACAAGATCCCCGCGATCATCGATCCGAATGGTCCCGACGGGCAGCCGCTGCCGCTGTTCGAATCGGGCGCGATCCTGATCTATCTCGCGGACAAGACGGGCCAGCTGATCCCGAAGGATCTCGCGGGCCGCTACGAGACGATCCAGTGGGTGATGTTCCAGATGGGCGGCATCGGGCCGATGTTCGGCCAGCTCGGCTTCTTCCACAAGTTCGCCGGCCGCGATTATGAGGACAAGCGTCCGCGCGACCGTTATGTCGACGAGTCGAAGCGCCTGCTCGGCGTGCTCGACGCGCATCTCGCGAATCGCCAGTGGGTGATGGGCGATACCTATACGATCGCCGATATTGCGATCTTCCCGTGGGTGCGTAACCTGGTTGGCTTCTATGAGGCGGGTGATCTGGTCGGGTTCAGCGAATTCCGGAACGTCAAGCGGGTGCTCGACGCGTTTGTTGCGCGGCCAGCTGTTGCGCGGGGGCTCAATATTCCGGCGCGGGGCTGAGTGACCGGGCGGCAGCGGGCATGCCGTCCGCGGCCCGCGCCACGCTCGAGTCAGGCCCACCGCAATGCGCGGTGGGCATTTTTTTTGCTCATCATGAATTTTCGGGGAACGCTGGGAACACTGTCGGTGTTTGGCCAAAAGCGGCCATCGAGTGGGTTAGACAGTTTCTAGAGATCGGAGCCTCATAGCGGTGCCGGGATGGTCTCTCGTACTCCAACTCCATCATGGCTCGGAAGAAACATTATTGATGCAGTGAATTGCCTGTTGAGGACATGTCAACTGGAAACCGTGACGTGTGCAAGTCGAGTATAATTCACCGAACCAATCTATCCGACGAGCGTCATTTTCGATTGGACGCCATTGAAAACAGGGCGATGAGCAGTCGACGGTGGCTTGAGGGCGATTTCGACAATAACGGGGATCGTGGATACTATGCTTTTAGCTTTTCGGGCCTCTTCGGCCTTTGCGTTCATCCTTGCCGTCATTTGGGTAATTTTCCGACCCGGCTTCGACTCGGCCGTCGCCGCTTTAGGTGCGCTCGCAGTCCTCATATCAGCATTTCTAGTCACAAAAATGCGTGCTGGCCGGCGCCCGCAATCGCAAGACGTTTCGGGCGGCTCGATAGGAATTCAAGCTGGCCGGGACGCGAACGTAAATAAAATCAATCGGTGAGAAACACGATGATCGGGGACAAACAAGACCAAACCGCCGCGACCGGGGCGGTCGCGATCCAAGCTGGCCGAGACGTTAACTACCACGGTCTTTCTGTCGCCGAAGTTCGCGAGTTGTGCGCACTGTTCTTGCGGAGCAACTTTCCCGAGCTTCGTGAGGAGGCTAAGCGGACAGCTGAACAACACGTTCGTGATTTTGCGTCCACGCTTGAGCAGAAACTCATTCACGAAGCTGCTTCTATCGTTCTCGACAAGTTTCGAGAGCCCGATGTACAGGCGGCAGTCAACGACGCAGTTCAAGCTAGCGCCCGTAAAGGGACCGCCGCGAACCCGCAAGTCTTGTCCTCGTTGATTGCTGAACGTGTTTCTACACAATCAACGGACTATAAAGACACGGTGCTGTCTGAGGCAGTGACTGTTGTCCCAAAGCTAACCGCTCCGCAAATTGCTCTAATTTCATTCTATCATTTCGTCACATCGGTGACTGTCAACGGCCTTCCATCGGCCGCCGGATTGGAGGCGTTTGCGCGCCCTATAGTCAATTCGACAAAGACAGGATTTGACCTCTCGATATCGCAGAAGCAACATATTCAATATGCTGGAGCCTGCTCAATAAACGCGGTGGTCAGTGGCGACATTTATGAGGCCGTGCGCGCCAACACTTACGCCTACTTTGGGTATGAAAACGTAGCTTCTTTCAAAGAGGGCTTGTCAAAACTGGCACCGTCGTATCTCTTGTTGTTGGATCAATTTACAAAAGAAAATCTGTTCACTATTAACCTCACCAGTGTCGGACAAGCTATCGCAATAGCAAACCTTTCCGCAATTCTTGGTAAGCTAGATTATTCGATTTGGCTGAAGTAACGCGGAGTATCCTCTGCAGCGCGACGCCGAACGAGTGACCGCTTTAGGTAACCTCGAAGGTCAGGTCTGGGTCGGCAAGCGACGTCCACGAAAAATTCACGAAGAACTTTTTTGCCTGCCGCGTACGTTTCCATCACGCATTCTTCAACGCGGCGTCCCTGCCTCCCCTTCTGGCGTCGCACGTTCCAGCCCCGCCAGCAACTTCCCCAGCAGTTCCGACAACTGCGCCTGTTCCGCATCCGACAACGCAGCCAGCACCGCACGCTGATTGTCGATATGCGCAACAACCGCCTCATCGATCAGCGCCCGCCCGGCGTCGGTCAGCGCCACGAGCGTGCCGCGCCCGTCCGCCGGATTCGGCCGACGCTCGACCCACCCCGCCTTCTGCAACCGGTCGATGCGTGCGGTCATCCCGCCCGACGACATCATCAGCGCGTCGTACAGCGCGGTCGGCGTCAGCGCGTATGGCGCACCGCTGCGCCGCAGCGTCGCGAGCACGTCGAATTCGCCCGGCTGCATGCCGTAGCGCGCGAACAGCGGATTGAGACGGTCGCGCGCGATCACGAGCGCGGCTTCCTGCAACCGTCCCATCACCACCATCGACGTTGCGTCGAGATCCGGACGCTCGGCGCGCCATTGCGCGAGCGCATGTTCGGCTCGATCCATTAACCCTCCTCGGCCTACCAGTTATCTTGACGTCGAGACAAATCAACATTTATCTTGATGTCGAGATACTTTACCTGAAAAACGCGCGGCGCCTCGCTGGCAGCCGCGCACCGATATCGAGGGCCATGCAATGAATCGCTTCACTTCCCCCGGATGGCGGCTCGCCGCGATCGTGCTCGTCGGGCTGAACCTGCGGCCGGCGCTCGCCGCGGTCGGGCCGCTGCTCGACATGATCCAGCGCGCGACGGGGATCGGCGACGGCACCGCCAGCCTGCTGACGACGATCCCGATCCTGCTGATGGGGCTCGGCGCGTTAAGCGCGCGGCGCCTGCAGCGCATCACCGGGATCGCGGGCGGCGTGTGGCTCGGCGTCGCGCTGATCGGGCTGGCCTGCGCATCGCGCGTCGGTGCGCAGCACGCATGGGTGCTGCTCGCGAGCGCGTGTTGCGCGGGTGTCGGGATCGCGATGGTCCAGGCGCTGTTGCCCGGCTTCGTGAAGGCGCATTTTGCGACGCGCGTCGGCGGCGCGATGGGCGTCTATTCGACGTCGATCATGGGTGGCGCGGTGCTCGCGAGCGTCGTCGCGCCATTCGCTGCGGCGCGCTGGGGCTGGCTCGCCGCGCTCGCCGGCTGGGCGCTGCCGGCGGCGCTCGCCGCATTGGCGTGGCCGCTGGCGAGCCGTAGCGGCGACGCGCTGGCCGGTGGGCCGGTATCCGGATCGGGCGCGCGGCCGTCGCGTTCGCCGCGCGCCTGGCGACTCGCGCTGTTCTTCGGCATCGCGACGGGCGCCTACACGCTCGTGCTCGCGTGGCTGCCGCCGTACTACATGCGGCTCGGCTGGTCGCCGACCGCGGCCGGCAGCCTGCTCGGCGGCGTGACGCTCGCGGAAGTCGTCGCGGGGCTGACGATTTCCGCGACGATCGACCGCCTGCCCGATCGCCGGCCCGCGCTGCATGCGGCGATCGCGTCGCTATGCGTCGGGTTGCTGGTGATGCTGGCCGCACCCGACGCGCTCGCGTTGCCGGCCGCGCTGCTGCTCGGCTCGGGGATCGGCGCGCTGTTTCCGCTGTCGCTGATCGTTACGGTCGACCATGCGGCGACGCCGGCTGATGCCGCGTCGCTGACGGGGTTCGTGCAGGGTGTCGGCTATTTGATCGCCGGCTTGTTTCCGTTCGCGGCCGGCATCGTGCGCCAGCATCTCGCGGACCTGACGCCCGCATGGATCGCGATGGCGTGCCTGTGTGTCGTGCTGTTCGTGCTCGCGTCCGGGTTTGCGCCAAAACTGGCGCGGCACGTCGCACGGGCCTGAGCGACGCCGCGGGCCAGCGGCGCGGGTGCCTGCATGCCCGGTGTCGTCCCCGGCAGGCTCGCTCCAGCCATATCCTCGCGGCCCGTCCAGATACCCGGCTCCACGGCGCTGGCGCGTTCAGCCCGCGCTCGCGTACAGCGTCGAATCCGCGAACCCTTCGGCGTCGAGCACGCGCCCGATCAGGATCAGCGCGGTGCGCTCGATCTGCGTGCCCTGCACCTTGCCGACGATGTCGGCCAGCGTGCCCGTCACGCGCTCCTCGTCGGGCCAGCTCGCGCGATAGATCACCGCCACCGGGCAATCGGCGCCGTAATGCGGCAGCACTTCGTCGACGATACGCGCGAGATGGCGCACGCCGAGATGGATCGCGAGCGTCGCACGATGCGCGGCGAGTGCGCCGAGCGCTTCGCCTTCCGGCATCGTCGTCTTGCCCGCGAAACGCGTGAGGATCACCGTCTGCGCGACGCCCGGCAGCGTCAGCTCGACGCCGAGCGTCGCAGCGCACGCGGCCGTGGCCGTCACGCCCGGCACGATTTCGTACGGAATCCCGAGCGCTTTCAGGCGACGGATCTGCTCGCCGATCGCACCATACAGCGACGGGTCGCCCGAATGCACGCGCGCGACGTCCTGCCCTTTCGCATGCGCGGCCGCGAGCAGCGCGACGATCGCGTCGAGGTCGAGTTCGGCCGTGTTGACGACCTGCTCCGCGCGATGACCATCGAGCACGGCGGCCGGCACGAGCGAACCCGCATACAGGATCACCGGGCAGGTGCGCACGAGGCGCTGGCCCTTCACCGTGATCAGCTCCGGGTCGCCTGGGCCCGCGCCGATGAAATACACCGTCATCGAAATTTCTCCGTCAATTCGTTGGGTGGCCGCTGCGTCGCGTCAGGCGCGCGCGGCCGGATCGAGTGCGTCGATGAGTGCCGTGACCGAGTCGAACGCGCGGTCGGCATCGGGCAGCGGCGGCCGGCGCAGCATCACGACCGGCAGCCTGCGTTCGCGCGCGACATCGAGCTTGGCCTCGGTTGCCGCGCCACCGCTGTTCTTGCTGACTACGACGTCGATGCCAGCCAGCGCGAACAGCGCGCGCTCGCCGTCGGGCGTGAACGGCCCGCGCGCGGCGACGACCTGCGCACGGGCGTTGCCGGGATGCGCATCGAGGCAGCGCACGAGCCAGAACTGGTGCGGCGGAATCGCGTCGAGATGCGCGAGCGGTTCGCGGCCGAGCGTGAACAGCGGGCGCCTGAACGGCGCGAGCGCGGCCTCGATACCGGCCCAGTCGTCGACCATGCGCCAGTCGTCGCCCGGTTGAGGCGTCCACGGCGCGCGGCGCAGCGCCCACAGCGGCACGCCTGCGTCGCGCGTCGCCGTCGCGGCGTTCGCGCTGATTCGCGCGGCATACGGATGGGTTGCGTCGATCACGAGGCCGATACCCGCGTCGCGCAGATACGCGGTAAGCCCGGCTGCGCCGCCGAAACCGCCGACGCGCACGTCGCAGCGCAAGTCGTCGGGCGTCTTGCCGAGACCGGCGAGACTATAGACATGATGCGGGCCGAGCGCGCGCGCGATTTTCAGCGCATCGCCGGTGCCGCCGAGCAGCAGGATGCGCGGGCTCATCGCGCCGCCCCGACGAAGCGGCCCTGCCGGTCGATCGCGAACATCTCGACCGCGACCGACGGCGGCACGATGTCGCGTGCCACCCGCAGCGCATGCGCGCAGACGAGATCGCCGAGCGGCACGCCGTCGGCCTGCGCCAGTTTCAACGCTTCCTGGCTCGTGTTGGCCGCGCGCATCGCGGCCTGCAGCGCCTCGTTCGCGCCGGCTTCGGCCGCCCATTGCGCGAGCAACGGCAGGTCGATGCTCGAATGGCGGCTGTGCAGGTCGAGATGGCCGGCCGCGAGCTTGCTCAACTTGCCGAAGCCGCCGCACATCGACAGGCGCGCGACCGGCGCGCGCCGCAGGTGCTTGAGCACCGCGCCCGCGAAATCGCCCATCTCGATCAGCGCCATGTCGGGCAACTGGTAGTGCGCGCGCATCGCGTCCTCGCTGGCGTTGCCCGTGCAGGCGGCGATATGCGCGATGCCGTTCGCCCGTGCGACGTCGATGCCCTGATGAATCGACGCGATATAGGCCGAACACGAGAACGGCCGCACGATGCCGGTCGTGCCGAGGATCGACAGCCCGCCGACGATGCCCAGGCGCGGGTTCATCGTCTTCAGCGCAAGCGCCTCGCCGCCTTCGACGCCGATCGTCACGTCGAAGCCGCCCGCGTAGCCGTGTTCAGCGGCGAGCGCTTCGAGGTGGGTAGTCATCATCTGGCGCGGCACCGGATTGATCGCCGGTTCGCCGACCGGCAACGTCAGCCCCGCGCGCGTGACCGTGCCGACGCCCGGCCCGGCATGAAAGCGCACGCCGGGCGCCGCCGCGAGCGCGACGCGTGCGAAGATCAGCGCGCCATGCGTGACGTCCGGATCGTCGCCGGCATCCTTGATCGTGCCGGCTTCGGCGCCGTCGGCCGTCGCGCGGCAGAACTCGAGCCGCATCATCACGCGCTGCCCCTTCGGCAGCACGATCTCGACCGCGTCGTCCGCCTGACCCGCGAGCAGCAGCCGCGCGGCCGCAAGCGAAGTCGCGGTCGCGCAGCTGCCTGTCGTGTAGCCGAAGCGCAGCGGCGCGGGTTGTTCGGGGGTTTCGTCGCGCATCACGCGTCCGTTGCGTCCGTTGCGTTCGACGAATTCGACGAGTCGGCCGTGTCGGTCGCGTCTGCCGTGTCGGGCTTGCGCACGTCGTACAGCGTGACCGGCAGCGGCTGCCGCCACGTGTCGAAGCGGCCGAGCGGTTCGGCATGCGCGAACGACATGCGCGTGAGCGTGCCGCCATGCGCGTCGCGCCACGCGGCGAGCGCCATCTCGCCCTGCAGCGTGACCGCGTTCGCGACCAGCCGGCCGCCGGGCTTCAGCGAAGCCCAGCACGCGTCGAGCACGCCGGGCGCCGTCGCGCCGCCGCCGATGAAGATCGCGTCGGGCGCGGCGAGCCCCGCGAGCGCATCGGGCGCACGGCCCGCGACGAGTTGCAGGCCCGGCACGCCGAGCGTATCGCGGTTGTGTTCGATGAAGCGCTGCCGCTCCGCATGCGCTTCGATCGCGATGGCCTGACAGGATGGATGCGCGCGCATCCATTCGATGCCGATCGAGCCGCTGCCGGCGCCGACGTCCCACAGCAGTTCGCCTGGCGCGGGCGCGAGACGCCCGAGCGTCATCGCACGCAGGTCGCGCTTGGTGAGCTGGCCGTCGTGGCGGTACGCATCGTCGGGCAGGCCGGGCGTGAGCGCGCGGCGCGGCGCGTCGGGGCCCGCCCGGCAATCGAGCGCGACGAGGTTGAGCGCGGCGGTTTCGTCGACGTGCCAGTCTTGCGCGAGGCCATCGATCCGTCGCTCGAGCGGGCCGCCGAGGTGCTCGAACACGCTGACGCGCGTCGGCCCGAAGCCCCGCGCGGCGAGTTCGGCCGCGACGGCGGCCGGCGTACGGCCGTCGGCGCTCAGCACGAACAGGCGCCGGCCCGGCAGCAGATGGCGGGCCAGCGTCGCAAGCGGACGCCCGACGAGCGAGACCGCGCCGACGTCCTGCAGCGCCCAGCCGAGACGCGCCGCGGCGAGCGACAGCGACGACGGCGCGGGCAGCACGCGCCATTCGTCGGGAGAAAGCTGGCGGGCGAGCGTCGCGCCGACGCCGAACAGCATCGGGTCGCCGCTCGCGAGCACGCACACGGGCGCGCCGCGGCGGGCGAGCAGCCCCGACAGGTCGAACGGCGACGGCCATGCTTCGCGCGTCGCCCGCAACCGCGCGGGCAGCATGTCGAGATGCCGTGTCGCGCCGACCACGTGCGTCGCATCGAGCAGCGCGCGCCGCGCGTGGCGTCCGAGCCCCGCGTAACCGTCGTCGCCGATGCCCACTACCGTCAGCCACGCCGTCATGCACCCTTCCCCATCGTTCGATTCCATCGTGTCGCCGCGCGGCCGTGAAAGCGCCGGTGCAGCCGTCCGCATTGCGAAAAACGGCATGGTACCGTGTTCCACCCGGCGTTTCATCTGCCGGCCCGCCCGCGCCCGATCGTTGTCCGACCGTTGCCCGTTTCACCCGCCGCGAACGGCCGACCGCTCGCGAATCGCGGCCGAAATCGGGTATCCTACGGCCGTTCGTTCGCCGGTGCCCTTCGGGGCCGAAGAGGGAACACAGGGCGCCCCGCGCGCCGCTGTGGCTGCCCCCGCAACTGTAGACAGCGAGCCGAGCTCCCCCTCATGCCACTGGTTTCACCGGGAAGGCCGGGAGCCGGCGCCGACCTGTCAGCCAGGAGACCTGCCGGCCAGAAAGTGCGTGCGTGCCAGTCGGCGTCGGGCGGGGTGTACCGATGCGTTGGCCGCGGCGCCACACACTGTCCCGGTATCCCGTTGAATCCCGCCCCCGCTTCGATTCCTGCGTCGCCCGTCGTACGCCCGTCGGCCTGCCCGGGGCTCGTGCGCGTGGTCGCGGCCGCCGACGGGGGGCTGTGCCGGATCAAGCTGCCGGGCGGCCGGCTCGATGCACATCAGGCACGCGCGATCGCCGCCGCCGCGCGCCTGTACGGGTCCGGCGCGATCGATGCGACCAATCGCGCGAATCTGCAGTTGCGCGGCATTCGCGACGGCGCGGCCGATGCGCTCGCGCACGCGTTGCTCGACGCGGGGCTCGGCCCGCGCACAAGCGCCGGCAACGTCACCGACGATACGGCCGCGCTCGCGACAAGCGACGACGTCCGCAACGTGCTGCTGAGCCCGCTTGCCGGGCACGACCCCGCCGCGCTCGTCGATAGCCACGCGCTCGCCGCGCCGCTGCTCGACATGCTGGCGAGCGAGCCGCGCCGCGGTGAACTGTCGCCGAAATTCTCGATCCAGCTCGACGGCGGCGAAGCGGTCGTGGCGCTCGATCATCCGCACGACATCTGGCTGGCCGCATGGCGCCGCGCCGACGGCGCGGTACGTCTCGCGGCGGGGCTGGCCGGCTGTCCGCCGGTTGCGTGCGGCGACCGGCCCGCTGCGGTCGACGTGTCGCCGGAACAGGGCGCCGCACTGGTGCGCGCGCTGTTGCTCGCGTTCCTCGATCTCGCGCCGGCCGACGTCACGCGGATGCGCGCGTTGCTGGCGACGTGCGACGAACGCACGCTGCTCGCGCGCGCCGCGCACTACCTGCCCTTCCCGCTCGCGGCCGATCCGGCGCTTGCCGACTGGCGGCGCACGCGTACCGCTCCCGCGTTGCGTTTCAGCGCGGCTCCGTCGCGCGACGCGGCGCGCTGCAGCGTCGGCGCGCAATTCGCGCTCGGGCGGCTCGACGCGGCGCAACTGGAGCGGCTTGCCGCGCTGGCCGAGGCCGACGGCGACGGCACGCTGTCGATGACGCCGTGGCAAGGCGTGTTCATGCACGGCGTGCCGAACGAACGCACGGCGGCGATGCGCGCAGCACTCGCGTCGCTCGGCCTCGTGTGCGCGGCGTCCGACCCGCTCGCGACACTCGTCGCCTGCACCGGCAGCGCCGGCTGCGCGAAAGCGCGCGCCGATACGAAACACGATGCGCTCGCGCTCGCCGCGCGCGTCGGCCATCCGCTCGACGTGCACCTGACCGGTTGCGAGCGCCACTGCGCGCTGCCGCATCCCGCCGCGCATACGCTCGTCGCGGTGGCGCCCGCGCACTACGACCTTTACCGGCGCGACGCGGCCGCGGGCCTCGGCGCCCCGCTCGCGCGCCATCTGACGATTGACCAGGCCGCGGTCCGACTCATGGACGCGCGGCACAGCCAGGACACCACCGATGCTTGACTACATTCGCGACGGGCAGGAAATCTACCGCCAGTCGTTCGCGACGATCCGCGCCGAGGCCGACCTGTCGCAGGTTCCGCCCGATCTCGAGAAACTCGCGGTGCGCGTGATCCACGCGTGCGGGATGGTCGACGTCGTGTACGACCTGCGCTTCTCGGCCGGCGCCGGCACGGCCGGCCGCACGGCGCTCGCGGCCGGCGCGCCGATCCTGTGCGATGCGAGGATGGTCGCCGAAGGCATCACGCGCGCGCGGCTGCCGGCGGCCAACCGCGTGATCTGCACGCTCGGCGAGCCGGAGGTGCCCGATCTCGCGCGCGACCTCGGCAACACGCGTTCGGCCGCCGCGCTCGAACTGTGGCGCCCGCATCTCGCGGGCAGCGTCGTCGTGATCGGCAATGCGCCGACCGCGCTGTTCCACCTGCTCGACATGATCGACGCCGGCGCGCCGCGGCCCGCGCTGATCCTCGGTTTCCCGGTCGGCTTCATCGGCGCGGCCGAATCGAAGGCGATGCTCGACGCCGACAGCCGCGGCGTGCCGTACGTCGCGCTGCTCGGCCGGCGCGGCGGCAGCGCGATGGCCGCCGCCGCGGTCAATGCGCTTGCAACGGAGGTCGAATGACGAGCGTGCGCGGACGGCTGTTCGGGGTCGGCGTCGGCCCCGGCGATCCCGAGCTGATGACGATCAAGGCGCTACGCGTGCTGCAGGCGGCGCCGGTGGTCGCGTATTTCGTCGCGAAGGGCAAGAAAGGCAACGCGTACGGCATCGTCGAAGCGCACCTGCTCGACGGGCAGACGCAACTGCCGCTGGTCTACCCGGTGACGACCGAGGCGCTGCCGCCGCCGCTCTGCTACGAGACGGTGATCGCCGATTTCTACGACACCGCGGCCGAGATCGTCGCGGCGCACCTCGATGCGGGCCGCGACGTCGCGGTGATCTGCGAAGGCGACCCGTTCTTCTACGGCTCGTACATGTACCTGCACGACCGCCTCGCGCCGCGTTACGACACCGAGGTGATCCCGGGCGTATGCGCGATGCTCGGCGGCACGGCCGTGCTCGGCCAGCCGCTCGTCTATCGCAACCAGAGCCTGTCGGTGCTGTCGGGCGTGCTGCCCGAGCATGAACTGCGCGAGCGGCTCGCGCGGGCCGACGCGGCCGTCGTGATGAAGCTCGGCCGCAATTTCGACAAGGTGCGGCGCGTGCTCGACGAACTCGGGCTCGCGAAGCGCGCGCGGTACGTCGAGCGCGCGACGATGGCGAACCAGCGCATCGTGCCGCTCGACGAGGTCGATCCGATGGCGTCGCCGTATTTCTCGCTGCTCGTCGTGCCGGGGGAAAAATGGCAAGGATGACGACCCCGCCCGCGATCGTGATCCTCGGCGCGGGCGCGCTCGATACCGCGCGGCGCATCCAGGCGCGTTACCCGGGCGCCCGTGTGCACGGTCTCGCGTCGCGCGTCGACGCCGACGTGCCGTTCGACGAACTCGGCGCGCACCTGCGCGAACTCTATGCGCGCGGCCTGCCGATCGTCGCGCTGTGCGCGGCCGGCATCGTGATCCGCTGCCTCGCGCCCGCGCTCGCCGACAAGGGCGTCGAGCCGCCGGTGCTCGCGGTCGCGGAGGACGGCTCGGCCGTCGTGCCGCTGCTCGGCGGGCTGACCGGCGTCAACGTGATCGCGCGCGAAATCGCAGAATGCGTCGGCGTCGCGCCAGCGATCACGACGAGCGGCGAACTGCGCTTCGGCGCGTGCGTGCTCAATCCGCCGGAAGGCTATGCGCTCGCCGATCTCGCGCAGGGCAAGCGCTTCGTGTCCGACCTGCTCGCGGGCGCGTCGACGCGCGTCGACGGCGCGGCGCCGTGGCTCGACGACGTCGCGCTGCCCCGTGATGCCGCGGCTGCGCACGCGATTCGCGTGACGCCCGATGCGTGGCGCGGCGCGCGCGACGAGCTCGTGATTCATCCGCGCAGCGTGGTGGTCGGTGTTGCCGCGGATGCCGTGCATGCAGGCGAAGCGCTTGCCACGCGCATCGAAGCCATGCTCGACGCACAGGGCCTCGCACGGCTGGCGCTCGCGGCCATCGTCGCGCCGGCGTCGGCGATCGGCGAACCCGCATTGGAAGAAGCGGCGAGCACGCTCGACGTGCCGCTGCGTTTCGTCGATGGCGATCCCGACGCGCCTGCCGACGCCAGCACGCTGCTCGGCCGCGCATTGCGCGTCACCCACACGCTGCGTGAAGAATCTAACGGTCTCGCTTGCGCGGTCGCGTCGCAGCCGGTCGACCCCGCCACGCTCGGCCGCGCGCGCGGCCGCCTGACGGTGCTCGGTCTCGGCCCGGGCGGTGCCGCATGGCTCACGCCGGCCGCGCGCGCGGCGCTCGCGGATGCGACCGACATCCTCGGTTATACGACTTACGTGAACATGGCCGGCCCGTTTCGGGCGGACCAGCGCGTGCACGGCACCGACAATCGCGAGGAAATGCAGCGCGCGCGCCATGCGTTCGAACTGGCGGCCGAGGGCCGGCGCGTCGCGGTCGTATCGTCGGGCGACCCAGGCGTCTTCGCGATGGCCGCGGCCGTGCTCGAAGCGCTCGACGAAGCGCGCGACCCGCAATGGGCCGCGGTCGACCTGCGCGTGGAGCCCGGCATCTCGGCGTCGCTCGCCACGGCCGCGCAGGCCGGCGCACCGCTCGGTCACGATTTCTGCGCGATCTCGCTGTCGGACAACCTGAAGCCGTGGGACGTGATCGAGACGCGCCTGCAACACGCGGCGCAAGCCGATCTCGTGATGGCGTTCTACAACCCGATTTCGCGCGCGCGGCCGTGGCAGCTCGACCGTGCGCTCGACATCGTGCGTGCGCATCGCGCGGCCGATACGGTGGTCGTGCTCGGCCGCGACATCGGCCGGCCAGGCGCGACGCTTTCGACAACGACCCTCGGCGCGCTGCGCGGCGAGCAGGTCGACATGCGCACGATGGTGATCGTCGGCTCGTCGACGACGCGGCGCTTCTCGATCGGCAACGCACGCGAATGGATCTATACGCCGCGCTGGTATCGCTGAACGCCGCGGCGCGCGTATCGAATCCGGCGGTGCTCACGTGAATGCGCGATGCGCGCGAGCCGTCAATCGGCATGCCGGTGTATCACCGGCTCGCTGGAACCGGTCCATCCGCGCGCCATGGCGCGAGCAACCGGAAAAAGTGCCCGCTCCGCGTTTCGCAACGCGACCGAATCGGCAAGATCGTTACGTATCGGGAATCGAATAACAAAAAGAAGTATCCCTAAATTCCCTATTCGACGTGAATACTCCAAGATAGGCACGCCGCCGACGGGACAGGTGCCTGCCCATCGGCGGCGATACGCAGGCCAGCGTATCCCTCTTCCACTTGGAGAACACAGAATGAACAACAATGTGTTGCCGCGTTTCGTTCCGCGAGCGTTTGCCGCGGGTTGTCTGCTCGCGATGGCGAGCGTGTCGCACGGTGCCGGCGTGTATGCACCCTTTGTCGACGTGACGCTCTATCCGACACCGTTGGTCGACCAGATCGGCGTGCGCCAGGGCATCCAGCAGTTCACGCTCGCGTTCGTGGTCGCGGGCAACGGCTGCGTGCCGTCGTGGGGCGGCGTGCAGCCGATCGGCAACGGCGCGAGCGGCGGGCTGCTGACCGCGCTGTCGACGTCGATCGCGAGCTACCGCGCGAAAGGCGGCGAAGTCGCCGTGTCGTTCGGCGGCGCGAACGGCACGCCGCTGATGCAGGCGTGCTCGACGGTTCCCGCGCTGAAGAGCGCGTACCAGACGGTGATCGACACGTACGGCCTCACGCATATCGACTTCGACATCGAGGGCGCGTCGCAGCAGGACACGGCGGCGGTCGCGCGCAACTTCCAGGCGGTCGCGCAACTGCAGGCCGACTACGCGGCGAAGGGCAAGCTGCTGCACGTGACGCTGACGCTGCCGACGATGCCGACCGGGCTCACGCAGGACGGCGTGAACGTCGTCAACGCGGCCATCGCGAACAAGACCACGTTCGATGCGGTCAACGTGATGGCGATGGACTACGGCCCCGCGAACATCGACATGGGCGCCGCCGCGATCAGCGCTGCGCAGGCGCTCTACTCGCAGCTGGACACGGCGTTCAAGTCGGCCGGCCAGCCGAAGACCAACGCGCAGCTGTGGCAGATGGTCGGCGTCACGCCGATGATCGGCGTGAACGACGTGCAAGGCGAAACGTTCACGCTCGCGAATGCGCAGACCGTGCTGAACGCGGCAATCGCGAACGGCTACGGGTTCTTCGGCAACTGGTCGGTCGGCCGCGATCAGGCGTGCCCGTCGGGCGGCACGTATGCGTCGCCCACCTGCTCGGGCGTCGCGCAGCAGCCGTACGCGTTCGCGGCGATCTTCAAGAAGCTCGACGGCAAGTGGGGCGCGGGCGTCACGCAGGACCCGAACTACGGCGGCGGCTCGGACGGCGGTACGCCGCAGCCGGGCGCACCGTGGGCGGCCGGCCAGGTCTATACGGCCGGCGCGACGGTCACCTACCAGGGCACGACGTATCAGGCGCAGTGGTGGACGCAGGGCGACGTGCCCGGCCAGGCGGCCGTGTGGAAGCCGATCGGCGGCGGCACGCCCGCGTGGTCGTCGACGACCGCCTACCAGGGCGGCACGTGCGTGACGTACCAGGGCGCGAAGTATTGCGCGAAATGGTGGACGCAGGGCGACAACCCGAGCGCGGGCGGCGTGTGGGTGAAGTCGTGACGTTGCGACGCGCTCGCGCGTGACGTACGGCGGGCCGTTCCGGCGTGGCAGGACCGAACGCCGGAACGGCCCGCTGCGGATGCCGGCGCGCGCCGCTGCCCTACCCGCGCGCGTGCTCGGCCAGCAGCCGTGCCTTCGCGTCGACGAGCAGCGCCGCATGCTTGTCGCGATGCTGGCGAATCCGCTCGGTCGGCCCGACGACCGACAGCCCGTACCAGTCGCCGTCGAGCGTCAGCGCCACCGCGAGCGCCGACAGCTCGGGCGCGCTCTCGCCGAAGTTCTCGGCCCAGCCGAGTTCGCGAAACCGCGCGGTCTGCGCGACGAGCGCCGCCAGGTCGGCCACCGTCGCATCGGTGAAGCGTTCGAACGGCAGTTGCGCGCCGAGCGCCTGCTGCGTCTCGCTCGCGAGTTCCGCGAAGATCGCCTTGCCGATCGAGTTCGCGTGCAGCGGGCGCAGCTCGCCCGGCTGGCGCGTATAGCGGATCGCCTGCTCCGATTCGACGACGTCGAGATACGTGACCGACACACCCTGGATCTTGCCGAGCACGGCGGTTTCGCGGCTCGCGTCGCGCAGCGCGACGAGGTGCGGATGCACGATGTCGACGACCGGATCGGTCGCGTCGATCGCGGCGGCGACCGTCTGCAGGCGCCGCGTCGGGTAGTAGCCGCCGCGCTTGCGCACTTCGTACAGGTAGCCGCGGCTCACGAGCGTGCGCGCCATCGCGAGGCAGCTCGACGCCGGCACGTTGAGCAGGCGCGCGAGTTCGGTGAGCGGCAGCGGCCGCCGTTCGGCGGCGAACAGCTCGAACAGGTCGAGCGTGCGGGCAACGAGTTTGACGTCCATGACGAGCGCTTGATTCGGAACGGGAAACCGCGCGCCGGGCGGGCCGCCGGGGCGCTACGGTCAGTACGACTTCGGCAGCCCGAGCACCTTCTCCGCGATGTAGCACAGGATCAGTTGCGGACTCACGGGCGCGAGCCTCGGAATCATACACTCGCGCAGATAGCGCTCGACATGATATTCCTTCGCGTACCCCATCCCGCCGTGCGTCGCGATCGCCGTCTGGCAGGCCTGGAACGCGGCTTCCGCGCCGAGGTATTTCGCCGCGTTCGCCTCCGCGCCGCACGATTGACCCGCGTCGTAGCGCGTCGCGGCCTTCATCACCATCAGCCATGCGGCCTCGAGCTGCATCCACGCCTGCGCGAGCGGATGCTGGATCGACTGGTTCTGCCCGATCGGCCGGCCGAACACCACGCGCTCGCACGCGTACTGCGTCGCGCGGCGCAGCGCGGCCTGCCCGAGCCCGATCGCCTCCGCGGCGATCAGGATGCGTTCCGGGTTCAGCCCGTGCAGCAGATAGCGGAAGCCGTCGCCTTCGTTGCCGATCAGGTCGTCGCGCGACACGCGCAGGTTGTCGATGAAGAGCATGTTCGAATCGACCGCCTTGCGGCCCATCTTCTCGATCTCGCGCACCTCGACGCGTGAACGGTCGAGGTCGGTATAGAACAGGCTCAGCCCGTCGGTCGGCTTCGCGACCTGGTCGAGCGGCGTCGTGCGCGCGATGATCAGCATCTTGTTCGCCACCTGCGCGGTCGAGATCCAGATCTTGCGCCCGCTCAGCACGTAGTGATCGCCGTCGCGGCGCGCCTGGGTGGTCAGGTGCGTGGTGTCGAGCCCGGCGTCGGGTTCCGTCACCGCGAAGCACGCCTTGTCGCGCCCGGCGATCAGCGGCGGCAGGAAGCGCGCCTTCTGCGCGTCGTTGCCGAACACCTGCACCGGGTTCAGCCCGAAGATGTTCATGTGGACGGCCGACGCGCCTGACAAGCCGGCGCCCGACGCGCTGATCGTGCGCATCATCAACGCCGCCTCGGTCATCCCGAGCCCGGCGCCCCCGTACGCCGGGTCCATCGCGATGCCGAGCCAGCCGGCCTCGGCAAGCGCCGCGTGGAAGTCGGCCGGAAATCCGCCGGCGCGATCGCGTTCGAGCCAGTAGTCGTCGCCGAAGCGCTCGCAGATTTTCTCGATCGCGCTTTCGATCGCGCGCTGGTCGTCGGTCAGGTCGAACTGCATGGACTGCTCTCCCGAAAAAACGTGAGCGGCCGCGCCGCTCACAATGGAAACACGCCCGTCGCGACCGCGGCGAAGACCATCAGCACGGTGGCGGCGAACAGGAACGGAATCGTGAATTTCTGGTGCTCGGCGAGCTCGACGCCGGTCAGCCCGACGATCAGGAACGTCGCGGGCGTGAGCGGGCTGACCGGAAAACCGGTCGTCATCTGGCCGAGCAGCGCGGCCTGCGCCATCTGGATCGGCGGCACGCCGAGCAGCTTGCCGCTCTCCGCGAGCACCGGCAGCACGCCGAAGTAGAACGAATCGGGATCGAACAGCAGGCTGAGCGGCATCGACAGCAGCCCGAGCACGAACGGCATGTGGCGCGCATGCTCGACGGGCACGTGCGCGACGACGACCTCGGCCATCGCCTTCAGCATCCCGGTGCCGGACATGATGCCGGTGAACGCGCCGGCCGCGAGCAGCACGCTCGCCATCATCAGCGCGGCCTTCGCATGCGCGTCGATCCGTTCGCGCTGCGCCTGCACGTCCGGGTAATTGATCACGAGCGCGGCGACCGTGCCGAGCATGAACATCACCATCGGATCGACGATGCCGGACACCAGCGTGACGAGCACGACGAGCGTGAGCGCGACGTTGATCCCGAAGCGTCCCGGCCGGCGCAACGCGCGTTCGGCGTCGGTCAGCTCGCGCGGCGCGATCGCGAGCGCGGCCGCGCCGGCGCGGTCGAGCCCGAGCCGTTTCGCCTCGCGCACGCCAAGCACGTACGCGGTGCCGAACACGAACGCAAGCCCGACGATCTGCACCGGGATCATCGGCGTGAAGATCGCCGAGCCGGGAATGTGCAGCGCCGCCGACGCGCGCAGCATCGGCCCGACCCATGGCAGGAAGTTGACGCCGGCCGCCATCGACGCGACGCACGCGAGAATGCGGCGATCCATCCCGAGTCGCGTATAGAGCGGCATCATCGCGGGCAGCGTGACGAGAAACGTGACGGCGCCCGAGCCGTCGAGATGGATCAGCAGCGCGAGCAGCGCCGAGCCCATCACGATGCGCGGCGGATGGCAGCCGATCACGCGCAGCACGCCGGCTATGATCGGATCGAGCATCCCCGCGTCGGTGAGGATTCCGAAAAATAGAATCGCAAAAACGAACATCCCGGCGATCGGGCCGATGTTCTGTACGCCGTGCACGACGAACTTGCCGGTCTGAAGCCCGAAACCGGCCGCGAGCGACGCGGCCACCGGCACGACGATCAGCGCGACGAGCGGCGACAACCGCTTCGTGATGATCAGGCCGAACAGCGCGACGATGGCGACCGCGCCGATCCATGCGAGCATGATGCGTCTCCTCTTCAGCCGGTGCGCATCGAGCGGCGTGTCGATGTGCGGGCCGGCGTGATGTCCGAATGATGGTGTGCGCGGCACGTGGCCGGGCGCCGCAATGCGGCACGTCGGCGGCCGCGATGCCGGTCAGGTCCGGCGGTTGTCGTTGTCGTTGTCGTCGTTGTCGGCCGCGAACACCTGCGCCGCATGTTCGTTCAGCGCGGGCGGCGCATGCCGGTACGTAGCCGGCGTGCGGCCGAGCTTGATCGGCGACGCGATGCCGCGATGCCGGCCCAGCTCGACCTTCATCCGCCGATGCGCGACATGCGGGTGGTCGAGCGCCGCATCGAGCCCGAGCACGGGCGCGCACGGCACGCCGCGGCGCATCAGTCGTTCGGCGAGCGTCGCGCCGTCGTGCGCGGCCAGCGCCGTTTCGAGCAGCGTGCGCAGCGCGGCGCGGTGCTGGCTGCGCGCGCGGTTGTCCGCGAAACGCGGATCGGCGAGCCAGTCGCGCGTGCCGAGCACGTCGCACAGCGCGGCGAACTGCCCGTTGTTGCCGACTGCCAGGAAGATGTCGACGCCCGCGGTCGGAAAGCTGTCGTACGGCGTGATGTTCGGATGCGCGTTGCCGGTGCGCACGGGCGCGTTGCCCGAATGGAAGAAGTTCGGCGTATGCGGATGCAGGATCGACAGCGCGCAGTCGAACAGCGTCGATTCGACGAACTGGCCGCGGCCGCTGGCGTCGCGTTCACGCAGCGCCATCAGCACGCCGAGTGCCGCGTTCAGCCCCGTGACGAGATCGACGATCGGCACGCCGACCCGCAGCGGCGCGCCACCGGCTTCGCCGTTGACGCTCATCAGCCCGGCGAGCGCTTGCACGGCCGCGTCATAGCCCGGCAAGCCGCCGAGCGGGCCGTCCGCGCCGAAACCCGACACGCGGCAATAGACGAGGCGCGGAAACCGCGCATGCAGCGCGTCGAAGCCGAGCCCCCAGCGCTCCATCGTACCGATCTTGAAGTTCTCGACGAGCGCGTCCGCGTGTTCGAGCAGCCCGAGCAGCCGCTCGCGATCGGCGGGCTGCGTCAGGTCGAGCGCGATGCCGAGCTTGTTGCGGTTCACGCCGAGGAAGTACGACGCCGTGTCGCCGTCGAACGGCGGGCCCCACGTGCGCGTCTCGTCGCCGGACGGCGGTTCGACCTTGATCACCTCCGCGCCGTGATCGGCGAGGATCTGGGTCGCGTACGGGCCGCCCAGCACCCGCGACAGATCGATGATGCGCAATCCCGCCAGCGCGCCCTGCTGCTCGTGTTCCGCCATGCGTCTCGCTCCTGGTTCCGGTTGATCGGACTGCCGGTTCCGGCGGCTCGGCGCTTGTACGCGGCTTCTCCGGATTCGACGAATAATTCTTGTATGTGAATTTATATTCACACTAGGGAATTGTGTTGTCAAGCCCGGATGGACCCGGCCGCCGCGCGGAGAACGTCGTCGCGCGCAAGTGGGGACGACACCGAACGCGGACCGGTTGCGGTCGCGCCCCGCCGTTCGCTAAGCTGGCGGGCAGTTCATCCCCTTCAATGACAAGGCGAAATATTCATGAAACGGTTGTGGCTGGCGGCCTTCGTACTCGCATCGACGCTGGGCGTCGCGCACGCGCAAAAACAGACTTTCCACTTCGGTGAAGGACAAACCGGGGTATCGGGCGCGGCGCCGCACGCTGCCGCGCCCACCGCCCGGCCCGCGCCCGCACGCCGGCACGTCACCGCGCCGTCGCCGCATCACCGGCGTGCCGTTCACAAGCGCCGTCATTCGCGCCACGCGAAGCCGGCGCGCAGCGGAATCTATACGCACGCGTGAGCCGTCGTCCGTGGCACGACCGCGGTGCACCGAACTGTCACGAACGGCCGGTAACATCGGCGCGGCGGCCTGCATGCCGTCGCCGTCTGCTGCCGGCCCCCGCATGGCCGGCGCCGGTTTTTCTCCACGATTCAGCACCTGTTTTGCCGAACATGAGCACCGGGCCGGATACCCTCGCCGTCATCAAGGAACGCGCCACGATCGTGTGCCGCCAGCGCAGCAGCGTGCTGCTGGTCGCGCGCACCGCGGCGCGCTGGTCGCTGCCCGGCGGCACGATCCGGCGCGGCGAGACGCCGCTCCAGGCCGCGCAGCGGGAGCTCGCGGAGGAAACGCGGCTGGAGGGGCTCGCGCTCGACTACGCGGTGCAGTTCGGCGGGCTGACGAAGCTGCATCACGTGTTCGTGGCCGACGTGCCGGCGCACCTGACGCCGCGTGCCAGCAACGAGATCGCCCGCTGCAAGTGGTTCACCGTCGACCGGCTCGACACGCTGCAGGCCAGCGTGCCGACGCGCAAGATCATCGAGCTGCTGCGGCTCGACTGTTTTTCTGCGTTCGCGAGCGGGCCGCTGCGCTGAGATCGATGTCGGCTCGGGCACCGATTGCGGCGATTACACGCGCAGGAACGGGCCGGCCTTGCGTTCGAGCAGCGCGACCAACTCGGGCTGCATGAACGCATAGCGGTCGGGAATGTCGAGGCAGACGATCTTCCGGTGCTTCAGATGCGCGCCGAATTGCGCCGACAGCCGCGCCTGGTGCGCGCGCTCCATTACGAACACGATGTCCGCCCAGTCGAGTTGCTCGACGGAGAGCCGCACGTCCGCGTCGGGCGCGAGGCCCGCGGAGTCGGTTTCGACGCCGGGCCACGCGGCGAACACCGCTTCGGCCGTCGGGCTGCGCAGCCGGTTGCGGCTGCAGACGAACAGTGCCCGTGTCATGTCGCTGCGCGGCGCCCGCGGGGGCGGCTCACCCTTGCGGAATCGTGCCCGGCCGCACGTACGCGAGCATGTGCGGCACGTAATCGGCCTTGCCGAGTTCGACGCCGTGATGGCGCAGGATCGCGTACGCGGCGATCGCATGGAAGTAGAACTGCGGCAGCGCCCAGTCGCGCGCGTACTGTTCGCCCGTCATGTCGAACGCGATCCCGTTCGGCAGTTCGAGCGCGATCGGCCGCGCTGCGCCGCCATCGAGCGCATCGGGTGCGAGTTCGCCGAGAAACGTGAGCGTGCCGGCGATGATCGCCTGTGCATCGGCCGGCGAACCGGGTTGCGCATCGGCGTTCCAGCCCGCCTCGCGCAAGGCCAGCAATGCCGCCGGCAGCGGCTCGCCGCGCAGCCGGTAAACCGGCTCCATCGCCTGGAAACACGAGAAGCGCACCTGGGCGGCGAGTGGATACATGTCGGGGGCGAGCCTCAGCGTCATCGCCGCGTCGGGTTCGTCGCCCGCGGCCTGCCGATGGGCGACGGCCTTGTCGAGCCATGCGGACTGTGCGCGCAACATCTGGGTATAGGTCGGAACGAGAAGTTGGGTGGGTGACACGCATGCGCTCCTGTGTTGGGGTTCTCGCCCCACGATAGCAGCGTCGGCGCGAACCTGCATCCTGGTCGAGGTAACAGCTTGAACGATGACGGGCTCGCCTGAAGGCCGTGCCGCTTGTTTTTGCTGCGCGACATGAGCGACGCAAGGAACCGCGCGAAAGAGGCTGGCGCGGCCTCGTAGCGGCATCTCCCACTATGTCGCACGCATCGCGGACAACGTCTGCGAAACGCGCGCGACCACGCCGGACCAGTCCGTTTCCGTTACCGCCTGCCTGAACAGCGTAACGGCGCCCGGGTACCACACGGAAGTCGTGTCCGCGCCGCTCCAGCGCCAGTCCGTGCCCACGTTCGACAGCAGAATCCACGCGGGCTTGCCGAGCGCCGCGCTCAGGTGCATCACGGCGGTATCGACGCCAATGACGAGATCGAGCCGCGCGACGATCGCGGCGACATCAGCGAAATCGGTGGTCCGGTTGCCCAGATTGACGATGAAGCGATCGCCGATTCCGGCGCGCAGATCGGCTTCGTTCGCACCCTTCTGAAGACTGACGAACGTGACGCCGTCGATGTCCCACAGCGGCGCGAGCGTCTGCAGGCCGGGCAGCGAGCGCACGCGGTCGTTCGCGTGACCGGGATTGCCTTGCCACACCAGGCCGACGCGCAGGCGCCCTTTGGGCATCAGCCGATCCCATTTCGATGCCGCATGCCGAGGCGCGTGCAGATAAGGCAGCGTGGCCGGAATGGACGCCGGCGATTCCCGCAGATTGACGGGAATACTCCACACGTAGGTCCAGAAATCGTGACGCGGGCAGGCGGCCGGATCGAACCTGTCGCGCGCCACGACGGCGTCCGCTTCGGGGAGCGTCGCGAACAGCCGCTGCGTCGCGGCCGAGCACACGAGCGTGATCCGTTTCGCCCCGAGCATGCGGAGTTTTTTGACATAGCGGACCAGCTGGATCTGGTCGCCGTGCCCCTGTTCCGGCCAGATCAGCAGCGACGCGCCGTCGATCGGCTCGCCCTGCCACTGCGGGAACGATACGGCGGGCGCGTCGGAAAATGCGCCGTTGAGATCGGGGGCGTGACGCGCTTCGAAGAGCGGCAACCCCGCGATCCAGTCGTTCCGGTGCAGCAGCACATTCGCCAGATTGAGCCGGTATTCGGCACGCCCGGGCTCGAGCGCCAGCGCCTGCCGATAGGCCGCATCGGCTTCGTCGTAGCGGCCCAGGTCCTTCAACACCAGGCCGAGCGCATTCAGCGCTGCGTGATCGCCCGGCGTCTGCTCGACGGCGATCCGGATCGCCCGCTCCGCGTCTTCCAGACGATGCCTGGACCGCAACAGCATGCCGAGATTGAGGTGCGCCTGACCGTGGCCCGGTGCTTTCGAAACGGCACGCACGAACGCCCGCTCGGCGTCGACATCCCGCCCGCTCGACTGATAGAGCACGCCCAGGTTGTTGTCGATATCGGCCGACCGGGGCGCCGCGTGCGCTGCCCGCTCGAGGCACGCCTCGGCGGCGACGAGGTTGCCGAGCTTCAAATGGCACACGCCCGCGAGGTTCAGCAATTCACCGTGATCGCCGTGCTGCGCGACGAGCGCTTCCGCCGCCTGG
The DNA here is from genome assembly GCF_001319805.1 of Burkholderia sp. E168m22. Lineage (NCBI taxonomy): Bacteria > Pseudomonadati > Pseudomonadota > Betaproteobacteria > Burkholderiales > Burkholderiaceae > Burkholderia > Burkholderia sp. E168m22. The sequence goes on along the minus strand of NZ_BBSK01000020.1, from coordinate 28,869 downwards.
ATCGCGGCGTCGAATCGGCCCTGTGCATAGTGTTCCCTGACCGGCGTGACGGCCGCATCGTCCATCGGAAGAGTGTCGCGGTGGGGTTGCATGGACGGAATGATCGTCGCGGTCGGCGTAACGCGCAACGTTGGCGAGATCGGGCGTCAGCGCGGGGCGTGCCGCGCCAGGAACCGGTCGAGCTGCGACGCGAACGTCTTGCCGTCGCGCGCGCTGAACGGCGCCGGCCCGCCCGTATCGATGCCCGCGCTGCGCAACTGGTCCATCATCGCGCGCGTCGACAGGCGCTCCTCGATGTTCTCGCGGCTGAACCAGTTGCCGCGCGGGTCGAGCGCATGCGCGCCCTTGTCGAGCACGGCGGCGGCCAGCGGGATGTCCGCGGTGATCACGAGATCGCCGGGCTCCGCCAGCTCGACGATGCGCGCGTCGGCCACGTCGAAGCCGGCCGGCACCTGCACGGCCTTGATGAACGGCGACGGCGGCGTGCGCAGAAACTGGTTCGCGACCAGCGTCACGCAGATTTCGGCGCGACGCGCGGCGCGAAACAGCATGTCCTTGATGACGGCGGGACACGCGTCGGCATCGACCAGTACTTGCATGGCAGGGGTTTCCAGTGAGCGGAAGCAGAAGCGGCGATCATAGCGCACCGCCGGCCGGCCATCAGCCGGCGAGATCGGTGCGAAGCGCGTCGGCCGTCACCCACTGCGCGCCCCACGCGGCGGCGAGCCGCGCGCCCTGCCAGATCCGCACGGCCGCATCGTCGAAGTCAACGAACACGACGTGATCGGCCGCCGCGGGTCTGGCCGGCATCTCGCGCGTGCGCCCGTCGGACAGCACCCACAGCCAGCGCTGCTTGCCGGGCTCGCGGCGAGCAGCGTTGGCAAGCAACTGCGCGGCGGTCGCGACGCCGTCCGCGAGCGGCGTGCCGCCGCCGCCGTCGACTGGTTCGAGCCAGCGCGCATTCCACCAGCGCGGCACGGCCGGGCCGAAGCGCCGCGCGGCGCCTTGACCGCCGAAGCAAATCAGCGCGGTTTCGACCCGCTCACGCGCGGCCTGATCGAAATACGCGACGATCAGCCCCTTCGCGAGCGCGAGTCGTTCGTGCGACAACATCGACGCCGAACAGTCGAGCACGAAGCAATGCAGCGCACGCGGCGTGCCCGCGCGTTTCCCGAAGCGCAGATGCTCGCGATGCAGCGGGCCGCCGCGTTTCGCGACGAGCGTCGCCGGCCACGCGATGGCCGTGCCGGCGCGCACCGTGCCCGGCACGCGCGCGGCAGCGCCTGACTGCCATCGAGGACCGCGAATCGCGTTCGCGGCGGCGCCGGCTCGATGGCTCAGCGTTTTTTTAGCGGCAGCGGCACGACGCTTTTCACGTCGCGCAGCCCGGCCGGTTCGGGCGGCAGGTAGCCCCAGTCGCCTTGCGATGCGGACGCGTCGGCCTTCGTGTCGTCCTGTCGCTTGTCAGGCTGCCGTGGTGTGTCCGATCGCGAACGATCGTCGCGTTCGTCACCGTGTTGCGATGACGGTTGCGACGGCGGCGACCCCGCGTGGCGCCGGTGCCGCAGCACGGCTTCGGCCACGCGCGCCACATGCGACACCGTCACCGCGTCGGCCTGTTCCAGTGCGGCCAGCGCACGCGCGGCGCGCAGCATCACGAGATCGGCCCGCAACCCGTCGACGGCCGCGTCGATGCACAGTGCGCTGACGTGCGCATGGACCGCATCGTCGAAATCGAGCGCCGGCAGCCGCGCGCGCGCCGCATGAATGCGGTCCGCGAGTTCCCGCTGGGCCGCCGCGTGACGCGCGCGAAACGCATCCGGATCGAGATCGAACGCGAGTCTCGCCTTCACGATCCGCTCGCGCTGGGCGGCGTCGAAGCAGTTCTCCAGTTCGACCATCAGCCCGAAGCGGTCCAGCAACTGCGGGCGCAGCTCGCCCTCCTCCGGATTCATCGTACCGACCAGCACGAAGCGCGCGTCGTGCGCATGCGACACGCCATCGCGCTCGACGATGTTCACGCCGCTCGCGGCGACGTCGAGCAGCGTATCGACGAGCCCGTCGGCGAGCAGGTTCACTTCGTCGACGTACAGCACGCCGAGATGCGCGCGCGCCAGCAGGCCCGGCCGAAAGCGCACGCCGTTTTCGGCCAGCGCATGCGCGAGATCGAGCGTGCCCGTCACCTGCTCGTCGCTCGCCGACAGCGGCAGCGTGACGAACTGCCCTTCCGGCAGCAGCTCCGCCAGGCCGCGCGCGGCCGTCGATTTCGCGGTGCCGCGCGGGCCGCTGACGAGCACGCCGCCGAGCGACGGGTCGATCGCGGCAAGCAGCAGCGCCTGCTGCAACGCGTCCTGCGCGACGAGCGCCGCAAACGGAAAAACCGCGCGGGCGCGGTGCGTGGTCGGATCGGTCATGGCCGTCCTCCTTCCTGGCGTTGTTCGCTGGCGAGCCAGACCGCTTCGATCCGCTCGCGATAGGGGCCGGGCTGCTGCCACAGCCCGCGCTGCATCGCTTCAACGAAGCGTTCGCAGATGCCGTGCAGCGCCTTCGGGTTGTGCCGTTCGAGGAACGCGCGGGTGGCGTCGTCGAACAGGTACGCGTCGGCGACGAGCGCGTACTGGTGATCGGACAGCACGCGCGCGGTCGCGTCATAGCCGTACAGGTAGTCGACGGTCGCGGCCAGTTCGGCCGCGCCCTTGTAGCCGTGACGCTTCACGCCGTTGAGCCATTTCGGATTGACGACGCGCGAGCGGATCACGCGGGCGATTTCCTCGCGCAGCGTGCGCATCTTCGGCGCGACCGGGTTCGCATGGTCGCCGTGGTAGATGCTCGGCTGTTGCCCGGACAGGTGCCGCACGGCCGCCGTCATCCCGCCCTGGAACTGGTAGTAGTCGTTCGAATCGAGGATGTCGTGCTCACGGCTGTCCTGGTTCTGCACGACGACGTCGATCGTCGCGAGCCGTTCGCCGAACACGTCGGGCGCCGCGTCTCCCGCGCTGTTCTGCGCGTACGCATGGCCGCCCCATTGACGGTAGGCATCCGCGAGATCGGCGTCGGTCTGCCAGCGGCGCTGGTCGATCAGGTCCTGCAGGCCGGCGCCGTAGCTGCCCGGCCGCGCGCCGAACACGCGCCAGCCGGCGCGCCGGCGCGCTTCGTCGGGCGCCACGCCCTGCGCGATCCACTTCTCCCGTTCGCGCTCGATGCGTGCGCGAATCGGGTTCAGCTCTTCGGGCTCGTCGAGCGCGGCGACCGCCTGCACGGCCGCGTCGAACAGGTGCATCAGGTTCGGGAACGCGTCGCGGAAGAAACCCGACACGCGCAGCGTCACGTCGATGCGTGGCCGGTCGAAGATCTCGATCGGCAGGATCTCGAAGTCGGTCACGCGATGGCTGCCGTGCGCCCATTTCGGCCGCACGCCGAGCAGCGCGAACGCCTGCGCGATGTCGTCGCCGCCGGTGCGCATCGTCGCCGTCCCCCACACCGACAGCCCGATCGCGCGCGGATAGTCGCCGTGATCCTGCAGATGGCGCTCGATCAGTTGTTGCGCGGATTTCAACCCGAGCGACCACGCGGCCTGCGTCGGCACCGCGCGCGTATCGACCGAGTAGAAGTTGCGGCCCGTGGGCAGCACGTCGGGACGGCCGCGCGACGGCGAGCCGCTCGGCCCCGGCGGCACGAAGCGGCCGTCGAGCCCGCGCAGCAGCTGACGCATTTCCTCGCCGCCGCACGCGTCGAGGGCGGGCAACAGCGTCGAACGCACGCGTTCGAGCACCGCGAGCGTATGCGGCCATTCGCCGGGCGGCGGCATGTCGATGCCGGGTTCGTCTGAAGCGGCGCCGCACACGGCGTCCAGCCAGTGCTGCGCAAGCCGTTCGAGCCGCTCGCGCGTATCGCCGGCGTGACGCCACGGCGACGCGTCGAGCGCCTGCAGCACGGTCGGCCGCGGCCCGGTCCACGGCGCGGCCCAGTCGGCTGCGAGCGGATCGAAAGCGTCGCCGAGCGCGAGGTCACGCGCGAGTGCGCCGATCAGTCCGGCCCGTTCGCCCTTGCCGTCGCCGACCGGAAAACGAGCCAACGCAAGCAGCGTGTCGCGCCGCTGGCGCTCGACCGGCGACGCGCCGAACACGTGCAGCCCGTCGCGAATCTGCGCTTCCTTCAGTTCGCACAGCCACGCATCGACGCGCGTGAGCAGTGCATCCTCGTCGCCCGCATCGCGCGGCGGCGACACGCTCAGCTCGTCGTGCAGGCGATGCTCGGCGATCGTCGCGAGGATCGTCTTGCGCAACAGCTTCGCGCGCCGCGCATCGACCATCAGCGCTTCGTAGTATTCGTCGACCTGCCGTTCGAGATCCTGCAGCGGGCCGTAGTTTTCCGCGCGCGTGAGCGGCGGCATCAGGTGATCGACGATCACGGCTTGCGCGCGGCGCTTCGCCTGGCTGCCCTCGCCCGGATCGTTGACGATGAACGGATACAGGTGCGGCAGCGGCCCGAGCGTCAGGTCGGGCCAGCACGCGTCGGACAGCGCGACGCTCTTGCCCGGCAGCCATTCGAGATTGCCGTGCTTGCCGAGATGGATGACCGCGTCGACCTGATACGCATCGCGCAGCCAGAAATAGAACGCGAGATACGCATGCGGCGGCACGAGATCCGCATCGTGGTAGCTCGCGTAGTCGTTGTCGTCGCGCGAGCGCGACGGCTGGATGCCGACGAACACGTTGCCCGCGCGCCAGCCGGCGATCGTGAAACGCCGTTGCCGCAGCGTCGGGTCCGCTTCGGGCGGCCCCCACCGTTCGGTCAGCGCGTCGCGCACCGCGGCCGGCAGCTGCGCGAAACGCGCGACGTAGTCGGCCAGCGCGTAACTCTGAAACGCGGGACGCAGCGTGCGCACGGCGGGATCGTTGGTCACGCCTTCGGTGAGCCGCGCGATCAGCGCGTCGCCGTCGGGCGGCAGGTCGGCCACCGTATAGCCCGCGTCGCGCAGCGCCGCGAGCACGCGCAGCGCGGAGGCCGGCGTGTCGAGCCCGACGCCGTTGCCGATCCGCCCTTCGCTTTGCGGATAGTTGGCGAGAATCAGCGCGATGCGCTTGTCGGCATTGTCGAGCGTGCGCAGTCGGCACCAGCCGCGCGCGAGCGCCGCGACGAACGCGATCCGCTCGGCATCCGGCTGATAGCGCACGACGTCGACCTCGGTATGCGGGCAGCGATACGCGAGCCCCTTGAAGCTCACCGCGCGCGTGACGATGCGCCCGTCGACTTCGGGCAGCGCGATATGCATTGCGATGTCGCGTGCGTGCAGGCCCTGGTTGTCGGCCATCCACGCGTCGCGATTGCCGCCGGACAGGATCACCTGCAGCACCGGCGCGTCGCCGGCCAGCACGCCGGGCTCGGGGCTGTCGATCGCGCCGGCCGCGAACGCGGTGGTATTCAGCACGAGCGCGACGCCATGCGTATCGCAGAGCTGCGTGATGACCTCGCGGCTCACCGCATCCTTCAGCGACGTCACCGCGATCGGCAGCGGGTTCAGCCCTGCGTCGATCAGTGCGTCGGCCAGCGCGTCGAACACGGCCGTGTTCGCGGCCTGCCAGTGCGCGCGATAGAACAGGATCGCGACGACCGGTGCGCCGGGCGTCCAGCGCGGCCGCCAGTCGTCGACGCTCGCGCGGTCGCGCGCCGGGTGATACAGCGCGGCGGCCGGCAGCGGGCGCGGCGGTTCGGGTTCGTCGCCGAAGCCGAACGTGTGAAACGCGATGCTGCGCAGCAGCGCGTCGGCGTTGTGCACGCCGCCTTCGCGCAGATAGCGCCACCACAGCCGGCACAGGTCGGCCTTGACCGTGCTTTTCGCGACGAGATTCGGGTCCTCCTGCAGGTCGCCCGAGAACATCGCGAGTTGCTGCCCGCGCTTCGACGCGAGCGACACGGCCTGCTCGATCCCGTACGGCCAGTACGCTTCGCCGCCGAGATGGTCGATCACGACCGTCTTCGCGTGGCGCAGCACGTCGTCGACGTAGAAATCGACCGACGCCGGCTGCCGCAGGAACGTGACGTTCGCGAGCCGCACGCTCGGGAATCCTTCTGGCAAGTGCGGCACGACGCTCGCGAGCAGCGACAGCGTCGTGTCGGCCGAACTCAGGATCACGATGTCGGCCGGCTGCTGGTCGATCCGGACGACGCCCTGCGTATCGTCGACGAAGCCGCCCGGCGTGGTGCGCAGCAGATGCATCGTGCGTTACGCCTGTTGCGGCTCGGCCGCGCACGCGGCGTCGAACGCGCGTTGCAGCGCGGCCGCGTCGAGATCCTCGCCGATCAGCACGAAGCGGCTCGCGCGGGTTTCGCCGTCCTGCCAGCGGCGGTCGAAATAGCTGTCGAAGCGGCGGCCGACACCCTGGATCACGAGCCGCATCGGCGCGCCGGGCAGCGCGGCGAAGCCTTTCGCACGGTAGATCGTGTGCGCTTCGACCACGCGCTGCAGCGCGGCGATCGTCGCTTCGCGCGTGCCCGCGTCGCCCGATACCACCACCGAGTCGAAATCGTCGTGATGGTGATCGTGATCGCCGTCGTCGGCCGAGCCGTGATGGTCGTGACGCAGGTGGATCGTTTCCTCCGATGCCGACTCCAGCCCGAGCAGCATCGCGAGGTCGAGCTCGCCGCGCGTCGCGCGCACGATCTTCACCTGCGGCGGGATTTCGTCGCGGATCGCGGTTTCGATCTGCGCGAACTCGGCGTCGCCGACGAGGTCGGCCTTGTTCACGATCACGAGATCGGCGGACGACAGTTGATCGGCGAACAGTTCGTGCAGCGGCGATTCGTGGTCGAGGTTCGGATCGGCGCGGCGCTGCGCGTCGACGGCCTGCGGGTTTTCCGCGAACTGGCCGCTCGCGGCGGCCGGCCCGTCGACGACGGTCACGACCGCATCGACCGTGAAGCTGTTGCGGATCGTCGGCCAGTTGAACGCCTGCACGAGCGGCTTGGGCAGCGCGAGGCCCGACGTCTCGATCAGCACGTGGTCGATGTCCGCGCGGCGCTCGACGAGCGCCTCCATCACCGGATAGAACTCTTCCTGCACGGTGCAGCACAGGCAGCCGTTCGCGAGTTCGTACAACTGGCCCGATGCCTCGCCCTGCGCGCCGTCGGCATCGTCGCAACCGATGCCGCAGCCCTTGAGGATTTCGCCGTCGATGCCGAGCTCGCCGAATTCGTTGACGATCACCGCGATGCGGCGGCCTTCGGCGTGCTGCAGGATGTGGCGCATCAGCGTCGTCTTGCCGCTGCCGAGAAAGCCCGTGACGATCGTGACGGGAAGCTTGCGTAGGGTCATGGTAGGTCCGGTGTCGAAGAGGGAATCAGGACGGGATCGTCGCGTCGGCGGCGACGCGGCAATTCAGCGGGCGGTGCGCGGGAAGCTCGCCGCGCGATCCGCGCGGACAGCCGCACGGCGGGCGGGACAACGAATCGGACATGGTGCTTCCTTGCGAACGGTCGACATCGTGAATGCCAACACGGCTGCGGCGTGCCCCGCCCGTGCCGCCTGCCGTTCGCCGTGCCGGCCCGGGCGCGTTCGCGCGGACGCAGATCGGGGGAGATAGCGGGAAACACCGGGCGTCGGGCCTGCTGCGGCCGTGGACGATGCGCCGCCTCCCCGCGGCGCTGAACCCCAACGTTTAGGCCGGTATCCGGGCTGACGAACACGCCGCTTCGCCTTCCCGGATACGCGCGGCATCCAGTGGCAGTCGTCCGCATGCGCGTGGCATGCGGCGAAGCGGCGCTGCGTGGCGCTTGCGCGCGACGCGTTCGCTTACCGTTGCGGGGGCAGCACAGGTTGGCTCGACTGCGGCGCAGGCGGGCTCCCTGTTTCCCGTTTAACTGCGCACGCCGGAGCGGCGCGCGCGAGCACCAAAACGCGTGCGAGTGTAGGCGGCGGTGCGGGGAGCGTCAAGGCGAGCGGCCGGCGATGAACGCGAATGATTGTCGTTTTCAACTACACAAGATAAACTTCACCCAACAACACAAACCACCGCGCAACGGCAATGTGAGGCAATCACTCAGTTATCCTTAAATCTTCATGTCGAAACGACAGATATCCGGGCGGCGCTTTCCTGTGCTGGCCCTGTCGCTGTGCTCGATCGCCGGCGTTGCCTCCTTCCCTGCCCCGGCGGCCGAGTTCGACGACGAACTGCCTGCGGTCGAAGTACGCAGCCGCCGTCATCCGAACGATCCGCGCGCCGAAAGCGTGAGTACGGCGACGCGCACCGCGAGCGATCCGCGCGACGTACCGCAAACCATCGACAGCGTCTCGGTCGAGGAAACGCTGTCCTATGGCGGTCGCACGCTGGCCGACGCGCTGGCCGGCGTGCCGGGCGTGTCCAACACGTCGGATACGCGCTTCGATTCATTCCGCATTCGCGGCTTTTCCGCCGCGGGCGACCTGCTGCTCGACGGCATGCGCAACGATGCGCAATACGTGCGCAGTCTCGGCAACATCGAACGCGTCGAAGTGCTGAAGGGGCCGGCTGCCGCGCTGTACGGGCGCGGCAGCGGCGGCGGCGTCATCAACCGGATCACCAAGCAGCCGTTGCCGGAAAACTTCGGGCATCTGTCGGCGGCGACCGGCAGCTATGGACGGCTCGGCGCGTCGGTCGATCTCAACCGCATGCTGTCGAGCGCATGGAGCGTGCGGCTCAATGCCGGACGCGAACACGCAGGCAGCTTCCGCGACCACGTCGACGGCACGCGCCAGTATGTCGCGCCGTCAATCAAATGGCACGACGCGCGGCGAAGCTGGCTGCTGCAGTTCGAATACGACGCGTACCAGCGCGTGCCCGATCGCGGCATGCCGGCGCCGGTCTCCGCGGTCGACGCGGCCGGCAAGCCGTTCGCGTTCTCGCTGCCGTCCGCGCCACGCGCGACCTTCTTCGGCGCGGCGGGCCGCGACACGATCCGCGACGAGAACATGAACTGGCGCTCGGTCTTCACGCACGCGCTCGACGGCGACTGGGAATTGCGCCATACGCTCGGCGTGCTGAATTTGCGCAGCACCTTCGACAATACCTACGTCACGCAAAGCTACGTCGCGAAGCCGCGCGACTACCGGCGCGTGCAGCGGGCGCGCTACCTGCAGGACATGACGCATCTCAACGTGCAGACCGGCGTCGAACTGGGCGGCAAGGTCGCGACCGGTCCGGCGCTGCATCACCTGCTGTTCGGTATCGAATACGGCTGGCAGAAACGCGCGCCGACGCTCTGGCAGGCCGACGCCGCGCCGATTCCGGTGACCGGGCCGGATCGCTTCGCCCTGGTCGGCTCGACGCCGCGCCCGTATGCGATGAACCGCCACCGCGTCAGCGACTACGCGATCTTCGCGCAGGATCGCGTCGACCTCGGGCGAGCGTGGAAGCTCCTCGGCGGCCTGCGCGGGGAACGTTTCGACGTCGATTCGACCAACGCGCTGAACGGCCTGCATGCACGGCGCACGACGGCGGCATGGAGCCCGCGGCTCGGCGTCGTGTGGTCGCCGGTCGGCACGCACAGCCTGTATGCGTCGTACAGCAAGAACTTCGCGCCGGTCGGTGGCGACCTGATCGGCATCACGCCCGACGCGCGCGGCAACGCCAACGACCTCGGCCCGCAATACACGCGCCAATACGAGATCGGCGTGAAAAGCGACTGGCGCGACGGCGCGCTGAGCACGACGCTCGCGCTGTTTCAGCTCGACCTGTACAACCGCCGCATCGCCGATCCGGTTCGGCCGGGCTTTTTCGACCTCACCGGCCTCGAGCGCAATCGCGGCCTGGAACTGGGCGTCGCCGGCCGGCTCGCGGGCGACTGGTTCGTCCGCGGCGGCATCGGCTGGCAACACGCGCGGGTGGTCGACGCCGAGCCGAAGTACGCGGGCAAGCGCTCGGCGGGCGTGTCGGCGTCGAACGGCAGCCTGTTCGTCGGCCATGCGCCGCTACGCGGTTTTTTCGCGGAACTCGGGCTGGTGTACGAAGGCGCGCGTTACGCCGATCGCGACAACCTGCTCGAATTGCCCGCGTACGTTCGCTGGGACGGCAAGGCCGGCTATCGCACGCGCGACTTCGAGGTGACGCTGGCGGCCGTCAACCTGACCGATCGCGATTACTACGCGAATGCGACGGGCCTCGCGCAGATCATGCCCGGTACGCCACGCACGTTCACGCTGACGGCGGCATACAAGTTCTGACCTCGCGGGTAGCGCCGACACCCGCGCAGCCGGCCCGCCGGGCGGCTTGCGGGTTGCACGCCTGTGCTATCGTATGCGCCGCGTTCGGTGCTCGCATGCGCATTCCGCGCATGCAGTTAAACGGGAAACAGGAGGCGGATTGCCGCCCGGCCTGTGCTGTCCCCGCAACGGTACGCCGCCCGCGCAACGCACTTCTACGCGCTGCGCCCAGGCCGCCCGCGATGCCACTGCCCTTCGACCGGCGGGAAGGCTGCGGCCTGGCAAGCGGCCAGCCCGGATACCGGCCGACGCAAGGGGCGAGCGCGCTGCTCGCCGAACGCCCGATCCGCGGGGGACGGATCGGGTGCGCATTCCACCCGCGCTCGCGCGGGTTTCGCCCGATCCGCCATGCACTGCCTGCCCGCCGGCCGCCGATGTGCCGCCCGCCTTCCCTGTTCCACTGTTTCGACACGGTGCGCGCCGTGCCGCGCGCGATGAGCCGCGCCTGGCTCGTCGGCGCCGGTCCCGGCGACGCCGATCTGTTGACCCTCAAGGCCGTGCGCGCGATCGGCGCGGCCGACGTGCTGCTCGTCGACGATCTCGTGAACCCCGACGTGCTGCGCCATGCGCGCGCCGATGCGCTGATCGAGCACGTCGGCAAGCGTGGCGGCCATGCGTCGACGCCGCAGGAGGCGATCGTCGCCGCGATGCTCGCGCACCTGCGCGCGGGCCGCAGCGTCGCGCGGCTCAAGGGCGGCGATCCGTTCGTGTTCGGCCGCGGCGGCGAGGAACTGGTCGCGCTCGGCGCGGCGGGCTTTCCGGTGGAAGTCGTCAACGGCATCACCGCGGGCATCGCCGCGCCGGCCGCGCTCGGCATCCCGGTCACACACCGCGGCGACGCGCAGGGCGTGATCTTCGTCACGGGCCACGGCGCGGGGGCCGACGAGCCGGACTGGCGCGCGCTCGCGGCCACCCGCATGACGATCGTGATCTACATGGGCATCCGTCGGCTCGACGCGATTGCCGCGGCGCTGCGCGATGGCGGCCTGCCCGACGACACGCCATGCGCGGCGATCGAGAACGCCACGCGAGCCGAACAGCGCCACGTACTCGCGACGCTCGAGACGCTCGTCGCGCGCGTCGGTGACGCCGGTATCGGTTCACCGGCGATCGTCGTGATCGGCCGCGTCGCGGCGCTCGCCGACGATCCGGCGGTGCGCGCCGCGCTCGGCGGCCACGCATGATGCGCGTCGCGCTCGGCGTCGGCTTCCGCGCGGGCGTCACGGCTGCGCAACTCGATGCCGCGATCCGCGCCGCGCTCGCGCGCTACCCGGCCGCCGAACCGGCGCTCGTCGCGACGCTCGCCGACAAGGCATGCGCCCGTGCGCTGCGCACGCTGTGCGCGCGCCGTGGCTGGCCGCTCGTCGCGTTCGAGGCGGCGCAACTCGCGAGCCGTCCGGAACTGGCCGCGAGCGGCCCGTCCGACGCCGCGCTGGCCCGCTTCGGCGTCGCGGGCGTGGCCGAGCCGTGCGCGCAACTCGCCGCGCCGCATGGCCGGCTGCTCGGCCCCAAATCCATCCTGGGCGGCGTGACGGTCGCGCTCGCCGGCCCGCTCTGAACCCAATGTTTCGCTTTCGACAGGACGATTCCCGATGAAGACCGATTCCGAATCCCATCAGCGGATGGCCGAACGCCGCCGCGCCGGCCACGAGAAGAAGCAGGCCGCCGCCACTCAGGAAAAAGGCCTGCTGATCGTCCATACCGGTAACGGCAAGGGCAAGAGCACGGCCGCGTTCGGGATGGCCGTGCGCGTGCTCGGCCACGGCATGCGGCTCGGTGTCGTGCAGTTCATCAAGGGGGCGCTGCATACGTCCGAGCGTGACTTCCTCGGCGCGGTCGCGGAATGCGATTTCGTGACGATGGGCGACGGCTATACGTGGAACACGCAGAACCGCGACGCCGACATCGCGACCGCGCGCAAGGGCTGGGACGAGGCGCGCCGGATGATCGACAGCGGCGACTACCGGATGGTGATCCTCGACGAGTTGAACACCGTGCTGAAGTACGAATACCTGCCGCTCGACGAAGTGCTCGCGACGCTCGTCGCGCGTCCGGAGTCGGTGCACGTCGTCGTCACCGGGCGGCATGCGCCCGATGCGCTGATCGATGCGGCCGATCTCGTCACCGAAATGCGGCTCGTCAAGCATCCGTACAAGGAGCAAGGCGTGAAGGCGCAGCGCGGCGTGGAGTTCTGAGCATGCCGGCCTGCCCCGCGCTGTTCGTCAGCGCGCCCGCGTCCGGCCAGGGCAAGACGTCGGTCACGGTCGGCCTCGCGCGGCTGCACCGGCGGCTCGGCCGCCGCGTGCGCGTGTTCAAGACCGGGCCCGATTTTCTCGATCCGATGCTGCTCGAACGCGCGAGCGGCGCACCCGTGCACGCGCTCGACCTCGGGATGGTCGGCGAGGCCGGTTGCCGCGCGCTGCTCGCCGAAGCCGCGCGCGACGCGGACCTGATCCTGATCGAAGGCGTGATGGGCTTGTTCGACGGCACGCCGAGCAGCGCCGATCTCGCGGCCGCGTTCGGCGTGCCGGTCGTCGCGGTGATTTCGGCGAAGGCGATGGCGCAGACGTTCGCGGCGATCGCGTTCGGGCTCGCGCGGTTTCGGCCGGGGTTGCCGTTTCACGGCGTGCTGGCCAACCGCGTCGGCTCGGCACGGCACGCGGAATTGCTGCAACAGGCGTTGCCCGACGATCTTCGCTGGCTCGGCCACGTGCCGGCCGATGCGGGTATCGCGCTGCCGGAGCGGCATCTCGGCCTGCATCAGCCGGCCGATATCGACGATCTCGACGCGCGGCTCGATCGCGCGGCCGATGTGCTCGCGCAGACGGCACTGGCCGAATTGCCGCCGGCCGTCGCGTTCGCGGAGCCGGACGTTGCCGCGCCGTTGCCGCGCGCGCTTGCCGGCAAGCGGATCGCGGTGGCGCGCGATGCGGCGTTTTCGTTCATCTATCCGGCGAATCTCGCGTTGCTGGGCGCGCTCGGTGCGCAGTTGCGGTTCTTTTCGCCGCTTGCCGACGAACCCGTGCCTGACGATTGCGACGCGCTGTTTTTGCCGGGCGGCTATCCGGAACTGCATGCGGCGACGCTGGCCGCGAATGCCGCGACCGCACGGACGATTCGCGCGCATGCGGCAGTCGGCCGGCCGATCGTCGCGGAATGCGGGGGGATGGTGTATCTGTGCGAATCGCTGACCGACGTGGATGGGTCGACGACACCGATGCTCGGCCTGCTGCCGGGGCATGCGACGATGCAACGCCGGTTCGCGGCGCTCGGCATGCAGCAGCTCGATACTGGCACGGGACCGATGCGCGGTCATACGTTTCATTATTCGCGGCTGGATACGCCGCTCGTGCCGGTCGCGACCGCCGCGCGGCCCGATGGCTCGGAGGGCGGCGGCGAAGCCGTTTATCGCGTGGGCGCGATCGTCGCGACGTACATGCACATGTACTGGCCGTCGAATCCGGATCTGGTCGTGGCTTTGTTCGGTGGGGAAGTGTTCGAGACATGAGCGGCCAGCTTGCCGAGCGGCCGACCTTCGACGGTACGACGCCAACGATCTTCAGGATTCGGGGCAGGAATCGCGTGACCAGACGTGACCGGCCTTAGCCGCAACGCGTTGCGCCCGCATGCGGGCCAGGAAGGTTTCTCCGTCGAACGTATTGGGATGACCTGAGGCCTCCCCGGCGTCCAGCGCGTCCTGCAACGCGCGCACCTGCGCGTTGCGTGATTCGAGCAGCCGCAATCTCGCTCGCATGGTGTCGCTGCCGGAGCATCGCTCCGACAGCCCGTCGGCGTCGACGTACTCGGCAACGTGATCGTCTTGGGAAACAGGCGCCTTTCTCGACATGGTTCACTTCGTTTGGTTTGAACACGATGGGCATATACCAAATACCAAGGCAAGGTACATGCCGTCTGTCATGGTTGGGAGCGGATTGTGAATTCCCGGCTCCAACCTCACGCCGCATCCTCCGTCACACCAGAAACGCCTCAGTTAACTTCACCCAATACGACGCGCCGGTCGGCAGCGCCGCGTCGTTGAAGTCGTAGCCGGGGTTGTGCACCATGCAGCCGCCCTCCCCGTCGCCGTTGCCGATGATCAGGTAGCAGCCCGGCCGTTTCTCGAGCAGGAACGCGAAATCCTCGCTGCCGGTGAGCGGCACCATGCCGTCGATCAGATTGGCTTCGCCGACCCATTCACGGGCCACGCCGCGCGCGAACGCCGTCATCTCCGCATCGTTCACGAGCACTGGGTAGCGGCGCTGGTAGTCGATCGTCGCGGTCGCGCCGAACACGGCCGCCTGCGTATGGACGACCTCCTTGATGCGCGTTTCGAGCAAGTCGCGCACGTCGGGCTTCAGCGCGCGCACCGACAGGCGCATCTGCGCGCGATCGGGAATCACGTTCGGCGCTTCGCCCGCATGGATCGCACCGACCGTGATGATCGCCATGTCGAGCGGCGACACGTTGCGCGACACGATGGTCTGCAGCGCCAGCACGATCTGCGCGCATACGACGACCGGATCGATCGCGCGGTGCGGCACCGCGCCGTGGCCGCCGCGACCCTGCACGTCGATGACGACGGTATCCGACGACGCCATGAACGAGCCCGGCAGGAAACCGAATTTGCCGGTCGGGAAGCCCGGCATGTTGTGCATCGCGAAGATCGCGTCACACGGAAATTGCTCGAACAGCCCTTCGTCGAGCATCTTCTTGGCGCCGCCGAGCCCTTCCTCGGCCGGCTGGAAGATCAGGTTCAGCGTGCCCGAGAAGCGGCGTTCGCGCGCGAGGTGCTTCGCGGCTGCGAGCAGCATCGCCGTGTGGCCGTCGTGGCCGCACGCGTGCATCTTGCCCGCGATCGTGCTCTGGTACGGCAGGCCCGTCGTTTCGTGGATCGGCAGCGCGTCCATGTCGGCGCGCAGACCGAGGCGCCGCTTGCCGTCGCCCACTTTCAACTGGGCGACGACGCCGGTGCCGCCGAGCCCGCGATGCACGGTGTAGCCCCACGACTGCAACTGCTCGGCGACGAGGTCGCTCGTCGCGAATTCCTCGAAACCCAGCTCGGGGTGGGCATGGATGCGGTGCCGGATCTCGATCATTTCGTCGGCGAGGCCGGCGGGAATCACGCTGTACGTCACGGTGTCGTCTCCTGTGTGCTGTGAGTATGCGGGCAAGGATAGTCCGACGAACGGCAACCGGATAGACAGAAAGTCGTCACGATGGCAACTGGCGATTGCCAGTCGATCGCACGGGCGGAGGCGAAGCGCGGCTGCCGGGATGGCTATCCCGTCCGGACGACTGCCGCGAGCGAGAGGCACGCCCGACACTGTGTGTTAAGGCTCGATTTTCACGTGGAGGTTATCGTTGGCGTCAGCTCAACGTTCCAAAATAATTCCTTTTCATCAAAGGGTTGAGAGCATTTGTTCATTTTTTGACGGTTGTACATTTTTTGTGTACGCTGACAAAACAGTGAACAAGCGATCCTCCGTGATGCCGGCGAACGTCCCCCTCCCCCTATCGGAACAGCATGTGCTCGACGAGGCCTGTGCCGCGTTCGGACGCTCGACCCGGCGCTTCGCTGCGCGGCCCGTGCGTGTGCCGGCGGCGTACCAGGCGCGCGCCGACGCAATGATCCGCTTCGACATCGCCGGGCAGAGCTTCGAGATGCCGGCGGCCGTGAGCGTCGGCGTCGAATCGCTGCAGGCTGCGCTGGCGGCGCTGCGTCGCCGCGGCGGCACGTCGGCGCCGGGCGAGCGGCCACTTATGCTGGTCGCGCCTTATTTTTCTGCCGAACTGGCCGCCCGCCTGATCGAGCACGACATCCCGTTTCTCGATACCGCCGGCAATGCGAGCCTGATCCAGCCGGAGGCCACCCTGATGATCGCCGGCCGGCCGAAACCTGCGCGCACCCCGCGCCGTCAGGCGTCACGCGCGACCACGCCGAAGGGGCTCGCCGTGATGTTCGCGCTCGCGACGCAGCCGGGCCTCGTCGCGCAGCCGTACCGGGCGATCGCCGCCGCGTCGGGCGTCGCGCTCGGCACGGTCAACCTCGCGATGGACGACCTGATCGCGCGCGGCCTCGTCGCGCAGCGGCGCAACGGCGAACGGCTGATGCCCGACTGGCCGCGCTTCCTGCAGGAATGGGTCGCGCTGTACCCGAGCCGCCTGCGCGCGAAACTGCCGGCCCGGCGGTTTGCCGCGATCGCACCCGACTGGTGGCGCGGCTTCGATTTCGCCGCGTTCGATGCGCGGCTCGGCGGCGAAGCGGCGGCCGATCTGCTCACGCACGACCTGAAGCCGGCAGCGATCACCGTCTATACGCACGGCGCCATGTCGAATCGCCTGCTGCTGCAAGCCCGCCTGCGCCCGGACGAGCATGGCGACGTCGAGCTGCTCGAAGCGTTCTGGCCGCCGTCGCCGGCGCTCGACTGGCGCGAGCAGGATGTTCCGCTCGTGCCGCCGCTGTTGGTCTACGCGGATCTCGTCTCGTCCGGAGACAGCCGCAATCTTGCCGCCGCCGAACACATCCATGACCGATACCTCGCCCACCCGCCCGCTTGAAATCGACGCGCGCCGGCCGCTCGAGCCGGCGGCAGTCGCGCTGCTGCGGGCGGTCGGCTCGGCCTGCGCCCGGCTCGACGCGGCATTCGTCGTGGCCGGCGCGACCGCGCGCGACATCCTGATGTGGCATGTCCACGGCATCCGTCCGGTGCGTGCGACGCGGGACGTCGACGTCGCTGTGTGCGCGGTCAACTGGCCGTTTCACGAGCGGCTCGTCGATGCGCTCGTCGCGACCGGGCAATTCGCCCGCGCGCCGAAGCATCGGCAGAAACTGCTGTTCGACAGCGGCTCGCCGGGGTTTCGCACCGAACTCGATCTGGTGCCGTTCGGGCCGCTCGAAACACCGCCCGGCGAAATCGCATGGCCGCCGGGCGGCGACTTCGTGCTGAACGTGCTGGGGTTTCAGGAGGCGGTCGATACGGCGCTCGCCGTGTCGATCGGCGCCGGCATCACGGTGCCGGTGGCGAGCCTGCCGGCGCTCGCGCTGCTGAAGCTGCTCGCGTGGAAGGACCGGCGCGCGCGCCAGAACAGCGACGCATACGACCTGCTGTTCCTGCTCACGCATTTTCACGATGCGGGCAATCGCGAGCGCATCTGGGACGTTGCGCCCGACCTGATCGAACAACATGGCTTCCAGCCGGAGCTGGCGGCAGCGGCGCTGCTCGCACGCGACGCGAAGCAGATTGCGTCACCGCACACGCACGATGCGATCCGCGCACTGCTATCCGACGACGCGACTTACGCGATGCTCGGGCAGGATCTGCAGGCCCGCGCGTTCGCGCTGTTGCCCGGGGAATTCAACGACGACGCGGAACGGTATCTCGATGCGTTCCGCGGCGGCTTCCTCGCGGGTCCGCTCGTCCATCGGGCGTGACATCAGCCAGTCACGCCGTTTTCACCGTCCTGCCCGGGTCGGCTCGACGAGGAAGCTGGAATCGGCGAGCGGCTCGTTTGCAAAGGACAACCACGTCGGACGCACCGACGCCGCGCACCCCCACCCCCGTCACGGCAACCGGAAAGTGTCAAAGAACGTATCGCGCTCGATCACCGTGAGCGCCGCGCGCTTGTGCGGGAAATCGAATTCCTTCAGCGTGTAGAACCCGAGCCGGTGCATGTACGCGATGTGCCGCACGTGATCGACGCGCGGCTCGCCGACGAGCCGCTGCGTGCGCGGTTCGTCGACGAACATGTAGTGCAGCACCCCGCTCCACCACGCATGCAGCTTGCCGGCGCTCTGGAACCGCGAGTCGCCGATCAGCAGGTGCAGCCCGCGATCGTAGTCGTGCGCGTCGTAGAACGGCGCGAGGCGATCCTCCTTCGCCCAGTAGAACTCGAAATAGCCGAACGGCGTGTCGTCGAAATAGCCGATCATCGGGTGCATGTGCGGGTCGGCCAGCCGTTCGGCCAGATACGCCGCGTGCTCGTCGCGCGTGCCGCGCTGATCCCAGAAATGCGCGACACGGTCGAGGTTCATCCAGCCGCTGAAGAGGTCCGCGTGTGCGTCGATGTCGACGGTGCGCAGGCTGAACGTCATCCCGACCTGCGGCATAGGGCGCGCATAGATCTCGCCGGCCGGCGACGGCGGCCGTACCGGATGCCGATGGCCGTTCGTGATCGCGTAGCGCAGCGGCATCCCGCCCGATGCGCTCGCCTTCAGCCACGGCCGCGGGTTCTGCCAGAACGTCGTGCGCGACACCGTGAGCCGCAGCGTGTCGTCCGCGACCTGCGCGCCGTCGATCACGCCTTCACGCACCGCACGCGCGACGTACGAGGCCACGGCCGCCGCATCGGCGCCGCCGCGCGGCACCGAGATCGTCGCCGCGTCATGCCGCGTGTCGGTGTTGAACAGCGCGACGAACGTCGCGAGCAGCGCGTCCGGTGCGTCGTCGGGCCGCCATGCATCGAGCGCATGCTCGACGACGGCCGCCGCCTGCCCCTGCGCGGCGCCATCGAGCGCCGCGGCCACTTCACCTTCGACAGCGTCGGCGGCGCCGGCCGGTTTCGTCAGCGTGTCTTGCATCACAATGCTCCCGCGTCGTGGCGGTCGGCGAGGACGTGCAGCCCACGCTCGAGTGCCGGAAACAGGCTGCGCTGGAAATTGTTCCAGCGCAGTTCGAGAATCGTGTCGTCCGGCGCGATCGGCGTGTCGAGCACGTCGCAGATCACCTCGCCGGAATCGATACCGTTGTCGACGTAGTGGAACGACGCGCCCGTCATCGTCACGGGTTCGATCGACGACGTCGCGCCGGTGGCCCAGTCGACCCGCTCGCCGCGCGCGCCGTGCAGCGCGTCGAGCGTCGCCCACGCGCCGCGCCGCTGATACGGCGAATCGTCGGCCGTGATACCCGGATGGATGTTCGCGATGCGCCGATGAAAGCGCGCGCCCGGCCGCACGAGTTCGTCGAGGATCACGAGCAGCCCGTCGAGCACGACGACGTCGGCGTCGAGTTCGAGCAGGCGCTCGAGCAGGCGGCGCTCGAATGCCTGTTTGCCGGCCACGCGCTCACGCGCGTCGCGCGGCAGCCGCCGGTACGTCGACGGAATCGAACAGAACAGCGCGTCGACCGGCCGGCCCTGCACCGTCAGGCCTTCCGGCAAAATCCACGGGCGGCCCGGCGTGCGCGTGAACCCGTAATCGGCGACTTTCGCGCGGTCGGCGGGCGAGCCTTCGTCGTCGTCGACGATCACGCCCTGGAGCGTATAGCGTTCGCCGAGCGGCGAATCGTTCAGGCGCTCGACGAGGAATTCGAGCGGCGCCTTCATGTAGCGCGTGCCGCCACGATAAGCGACCGGCTGGCCGGCACGATCAGCGGCGCCGTTGCGCAGCGACTGGATGTAGACGAGATTTTTCTTCGGCATGGAGGCGTCGTGGAAAAAGCGGACGAAGGCGCCGCGGCCGGCCCGCGCCGGCCACGAAGGCCGGTCGGCGAGCCACGGCGCGCGACGTCACCAGTTGTATTTCGCGGTCGCGATCACGGTGCGGTCGGTCCCGAAAATGCAGACGTTGTTCGACTGGCAACCGCTGATGTAATGGCGGTTGAACAGGTTCGTCCCGTTCACGGCGAAGCGCCAGTTACGCGTGTCGTAATGCAGGCCCGCGTCGAACAGCGTGACGCTCGATACCGTCAGCGAGTTGTCGGCCGCACCGGCCGACGCGCTCTGGTAGCGAATGCCGCCGCCGAGGCCGAAGCCGGCGAGCGGCCCCGTGTACCACGTCCAGTCGGTCCACAGCGACGCCATCTGGCGCGGACGCGGAATGTCGACCGGCCAGTTGTTCAGCGAGACGTCGTTGGCCTGCACGTTCTTCACGTCCTGATAGACGTACGACGCGATCACCGACAGGTTGCGCGTGACCTTGCCGGTCGCGCTCAGCTCGATCCCGCGCGAGCGCACTTCGCCCGTCTGCACCGACTTCGTGCCGGTCGGGTCCTGGCTCGGCAGCGCCGACGTGAGCACGTTGGTCTGGTTGATCTGGTAGATCGCCGCGTTCAGCATCAGGTTCTTGCCGGGCGGCTGCCAGCGCAGGCCGGCTTCGATCTGCTTGCCGCGCGTCGGCTGCGGCAGCCCGCCGCCGACCAGGTTCACGCCGATCAGCGGATTGAACGACGTCGCGTAGCTGACGTACGGCGACAGCCCGTAGTCGCCCTGGTACGTGAGGCCGACGCGGCCGGTGAACGCCGTGACGTCGGCCTTCGTCGACGTACCGGCCGCGCGGTCGTCCATCCGCATGTTGACCCAGTCCTCGCGGCCGCCGAGCGTCAGCGTCCAGCGGTTCCACTTGACCTGGTCCTGCGCGTACAGGCCGAACGTGTTCATCGTCGTGTACGTGTTGGTGCGGAACGTTGCGTCGGGCGTGAACACCGCCGTCGTGACGGGCTGGTAGACCGGGTTGTAGATGTTCAGCGGCGGCGCGGCGGCGAGCCATTCGCTGTCGGTCGCGGTCTGGCGGTTGTACTGGAAGCCGAGCAGCAGCGTGTGCTGCAGCGGGCCCGTCGCGAAGCGGCCTTCGAGGTTGTTGTCGATGTCGAAGCGGCTGTAGTTCATCTGGAACACGCCGGCCCAGCGCGACACGTCGGTCGTGCTGCCTTCGACGAAGCCGTTGCCGAACACCGAGCCGTTGTCGAGCGACAGGTGCATCAGGCGCGTGTTCTGGCGGAACGTCCAGGCCGGCGTCAGGTTGCGCTCGAACTGGTAACCGACCGACCACTGCTTCTTGCGGTAGTAGTTGAAGTTGCCGTCGCCTTCGTAGATGTCCTTGTTGATCTGGCCGTTCGGGTTCGGCAGCACCGTGCCTTGCGCGGGCAGGAAGTTCGACGAGATGTCGCCCCAGTCCTGCAGGTAGGTCGCCGACAGCGTCAGCGACGTATCCGCGTCCGGGCGCCAGCGGAACGACGGCGCGAGCGCGACGCGCTGGTCGTTGTTCGGGCCCGTCAGCGCGTTGCCGTCGCGCGCGACGCCGACGAACCGGTACGCATACTTGCCGTCCGGGTCGAGCTTGTCGCCGACGTCGATCATGAACTGCTTGCGCGCGTAGTTGCCGATCTGCACGCCCGCTTCGCGCACGCGCTCGCCGTCGGCGAGCTTGGTGTGCACGTCGATGATCGCGCCCGGATCGCCCGCGCCGTACAGCACCGAGGTCGGGCCGCGCAGCACGCTGATGCTGTCGATCATGTACGGATCGACGCGCCAGCTCGCGAGGTTGATCGTGTTCGGCACCTGCAGCCCGTTCACGTAGGCGGTCGGCGTGAAGCCGCGCAGCGCCGCGTACCAGTCGGAGCGGTTGTCCGACCCGTACGACGAGAAGCCCGGCACGTAGCGCAGCGCCGCGTTCACGTCGGTGGCGCCGGTCATCTCGATCTGCTGCGCGGTGACGACGTTGATCGTCTGCGGGATCTCGTTGAGCGGCGTGTCGGTCTTGGTGCCGGTCGTGCTGCGTTTCGCAACGAGCCCGACCGTGCCGTCGCCGGCCGAGGCTGCGTTGACGGTGATCGCCGGCAGCGTGCCGTTTTGCGCGCTGGTCGACGTCGTCGCCGTCGCGCCGTTTTGCGCACTGCTGGCCGACGCCGTGGCGCCCGCGTTCACGGCCGGCGCCGTCTGGGCGTATGCGTGCCCTGCCGCCGCCGTACCGAACGCCACGCTTGCCGCGGCTGCGATCGCACGCAAACGCGTGCCTGTTGCCCACTCCATCTTCTTCTGCTCCACTTTTTTCATGCGGTCTCCGACCGCGCCTTTGTCAAAGAGCGAAAGCCATGCGGCTCGCGCTCACCCCGTTGTCCGGTCGTTTTTCATGCGTGGTCCGGGCCGCGCCTTCGTCATGCGCGGGCGCGATCCCGTCTTCGAGCGACGCGCAGATTTCGTCCGCGCGGCGCGCCAGTACCGACAGCAGCGTGTCGGACAGGCCATGGCTGTCTTCGCAGCAGCCTTGCAGGTAGATGCGCGGCGCGAAGTGCTCGGGCGTCGCGAGCAGGTAGTCGCGTGTGACGTCGCCGCGCGTGAGCGCATCGCCCAGATGCGGCGCAAGCCCTTCGAGCAGCGCCGAATGCGTGTCGCGGCGGTAGCCGGTCGCGAGCACGAGTGCATCGAAACGCTCGACGCGCGTCGCGCCGCTCATCCGGTCGCGCAGCGTCAGTTCGATACGGCCGTCGGCGGTGCGCACCGCCGCCTCGATCGCGCTGTTCGCGAGCAGCGCATGACGCGGCGTGCCGTCGATGCGCTGCAAGTACAGCATTTCGTAGATCTGCTCGATCAGCGGCCGGTCGACCACCGCGTAGTTCGTGTCGCGATAGCGTTCGAGCAGCGCGCGGCGCGCGTCATGCGGCTGCGCATAGACGACGTCGGTGAATTCGGGGCTGAAGATTTCATTGACGAACGGGCTGTCGTCGGCCGGCTTCAACGCGCCGGCACGCATCACGAGGTTCGCGTCGACGTGCGGGAAACGGCGTGCGAGGTCGATGAACACCTCGGCCGCGCTCTGCCCGGCGCCGATCACCGCGACGCGGCGGCGCTCGCCGTCGGGCGACGCGACGAGCCGGTCGATGTCGGTCAGGTACGACGACGAATGGATCACGCGGTCGCGGCCGAGCGCGGCGAACGCCTCCGGAACCGCCGGCGTGCCGCCGACGCCGACCGACAGCGCGCGCGTGACGCGCTGGCGCTCGTGGCCGGCCGCATCGCGCGACAGCACGCGCAGCGCGTCGATCCTCGCGCCGTCGCCGCGCACCGGTTCGATCCCCAGCACGGTCTCGCTGTAATGGACGCGATCGTCGAATGCGTCGGCCACCCAGCTCAGGTAGTCGTGGAATTCGACGCGGGTCGGATAGAAGTTCTTCAGGTTGACGAATTCGTTCAGCCGGCCGCGTTCGAACAGATAGTTGATGAACGTGTAGCGGCTTTTCGGATCGCGCATCGTGACGAGATCCTTCAGAAACGAAATCTGCATCCGGCAGTCGTCGAGCAGCATCCCGCGATGCCAGCCGAATTCCGGCTGACGCTCGATGAAGCAATGGGCGAGCGTGTGCGCGCCGCTGCGCTCCGCGAGGCGCACGGCCAGCGCCAGATTCGACGGCCCGAAGCCGACGCCGATCAGGTCGAATACGGTTTCTCTCTGCATGTCTCAGCTTCCTTGTCGGTGAATCCGGCCCGTCAGACGTGACGGCCGGAGAAGAACGTCTCGCGCAGCGTGCGCATCCACAACGGCTGCGCGTCGGCCAGCGCGAGACGGCGCTGCCGCGCGAAGCCATGCCGCGCGAGATGGTCGGCAACCCGCGTGTGGCCGGCCGGAACGGCACAGCCGACCGCTTCGGTACGCAGGTCGTCGAGAAACAGGTAATGCACGACGGACGGCAGCCAGCCGGCCACGCGATGCGCGCCGCGCCAGTGCGGCTCGCCGACCAGCATCCGCAGCCCGCGGTCGTAGTCGCGCGCCGCGACGTGCGGCCCGAGCGCGTCCTCCTTCAGCCAGAACGCCTCGAAATACGCGAACGGCTCGCCGTCGAAACAACCGACCAGCGGCGTCACGTGCGGATCGGTTTCCTGCGGGCCTTCCGTGCCGCGTTGTGCGGGCTGCGCGCCCGGCCAGCCGTCGCGCACGCGCGGCTCGTCGAACCAGCGGGCGAGCCGCTCGGTGTCCTCCGCCGGCTGCCAGCCGCGCAACGTGAAGCGCACGCCGAGCGCCGGCAGGTCGCGCGCATAGACGTCGCCGCGCGGTGCGGGCGGCCGGCGCGGATGACGCCGGCCGTCGGTGATGGTCGGCAGCGTCGCGCACGGCAGAGGCGGGTCGACGCGCCACAGGTCGGCCTGTTGCGCCCAGCCGTCGCGCAGGCAGCGGCCGCCGTCGGCGAGCACGCCGCTCGCGCGCAGCGCATCCAGCGCGACGGCCGGCCAGGCGGCCGGGTCGAGCCGGATGGCCGCGTGGCACGCGCTGTCCGAAAACGCCGCGGCCAGTGCGGCCAGCAGCGCGCGTCGCTGATCGGACGGCGCCGCGCGATGGTTGTAGGCGACGAGGCGCAGCGCGCCGTCGTCGCCGAGCTGCGCGCGCAGCAACTGCGCGCCGATGCCGTCGCCCTGCGCGACGCGGATTTCCACGCCGTCGCGCACGGCGAACAGGCTGTCCGCGAACGCGAGGCGATAGGTATCGAGCATCGTGAATCCGTCCGGACGCACTTCAGCCAGCATGGCGCGCCTCCTGTCCCGTTTCCGCGTGCGCATCGAGCCGCGCGCCGAGGGCCGCGAGCGTCGGTGCCGCGAACACCTCGGCCACCGTCAGCGCATGGCCGGCACGGCCGGCCGCGTCGACGAAGCGCACGACGTCGAACGACGTCGCGCCGGCTTCGAACAGGTCCGCATCGGGCTCGGGGGCGGCCGTCGCAAACGTGTCCGACCACAGCGCGGCGAGCACGGCGGCGGCATGCGACGGCGTTGCGTTCGGCCGGGTTGCGCCATTGGTGCGCACGTCGAACGCAGTGGGCTTGGCTGCTTGCGCATCCGGTGCACCGAGCGCCGCTTCCGACGCGCCGGCGAAACGCGCGACTTCGTCGTGATACAGATCGACGAGCGCCTCGACGAAATCGCGCGCGAGCAGTTCGTCCGCATACGAGAACGCGGCGCTCACGCGGCCGTCCGGATGCTCGACGACGTCCAGCTCCAGCGTGAACACGACGCGATGGCGCACGTCGTCGAATTCGGCCAGCGACAGGCCGGCCCAGTCGCGTGCGGCCGCGCCGGTCGGGCGCAGGTAGTTGAACATCACCTGGAACAGCGGATTGGCCTGCGCGGCGCGCGGCGCGCGCAGCGCGGCGACGACGTCGGCGAACGGCACGTCGGCATGCGCATACGCGGCGAGCGCCGTGTCGCGCACTTGCGCCAGCACGTCGGCGCGGCGCGCGGCCGGGTCGATCCGCGTGCGCACGACGACCGAGTTGATGAACAGGCCCAGCGCGGCACGCGCCGCGTCGCCCGTGAGTTCGCGCGTTGACGCGAGCACGCCGACCGGCTGGTCGGCCACGCCCGTCGTACGGAACAGTGCCGTGTTGAGCGCCGCGTGCAGCAGCATCGGCAGCGTCGCGTGCGAGGCCGACGCGGCGTCGCGCGCGGCGCGAATCAGCTGCGTATCGAATTCGAACGCGATGCGGGCCGCGCGCCATTGCGGCACCGCCGGCGCGTCGGCGCGCTGCGGCAACACGCGCGACGGCAGATCGGCGAGTGCATCGCGCCAGTACGCGACGCGCGCCGGATGGCACGGCGCGGGCAGCACGAGCGGTTGGGCGGCCGGTTCGACGGCTTCATCGGTCGGCGCGGCGCCGCGCTGCACGCGGGCGACATAACGGCCACGCACCGCGTCGAGCCACAGCTCGATCGATTCGCCATCCGACACGATGTGATGGATCGTCACCGACAGCACGTGATCGTCCGCCCCGAGTCCCAACACGCGGGCGCGCCACAGCGGCGCGTCGGCCGCGAGGTCGAACGGCGCGAGCGCATCCTCGTCGGTCAGCGCGGCCGCGCGGGCCAGCACATCGGCGTGCGCCGACAGGTCGATCACCGGCAGGTCGACGGCAACGTCTGCGTCGATCCGCTGGCCCGGCAGCGCGCCATCGCGGGCGACGAGCCGTGCACGCAGCGCCGGATGCACGGTTGCCGCATCCGCGAACGCGGCGCGCAGCGCATCGACATCGAGCGGGCCACGCACACGCAGCGCGACCGGAATGTTGTACGCGGCGCTGTCCGGCTGCGCGCGCCACAGGAACCACAGGCCGAGCTGCGCGGGCGACAGCGGCCACACGCCGTGCGCATCCGGTTTGGCCACCGCGACGCCCGGCGCCGTGGCGCCGGTATGTGCGGCGCGCGGCGCATCGGCCACCTGCCGCGCGTATTGCGCGAGCACGGGCGCCTCGAACAGCGCGCGCACCGGCACGTCGCGGCCGAGCCGTTCGGCCACGCGCGTCGCGACACGCACGGCGGCGAGCGAATGACCGCCGAGATCGAAGAAGTGGTCGCCGCGGCCGACCCGCTCCAGGTTCAGCACGTCGCACCAGATCGCCGCGAGCGCGGCTTCGTCGCCGTCGTGCGGCGCCTCGTACGCGCGCTCGACACGCACCGGCGCCGGCAGCCGCGCACGGTCGACCTTGCTGTTCGCGTTGCGCGGCAGCGCGTCGAGCACGATCAGTTGCGCGGGCACCATGTAATCGGGCAGCGTGCGACGCAGATGCGCGTCGAGCGTCGCGGCTTCGACCGGCTGCGCGGCCACCTGCGCTTCGGCGGTCAGCTCGACGTACGCGACGAGCTGCGCGAGCGCGCCCTGCCCGTGCACGACCGCGCAGGCCTCGCGCACCGCATCGTGCGCGGCGAGCTGCGCTTCGATTTCGCCGAGTTCGATGCGCAGGCCGCGCAGCTTCACCTGGTGATCGACGCGGCCAATGAAATCGAACACGCCGTCCGCGCGGCGCCGCACGAGGTCGCCGGTACGGTACAGTCGCGCGCCCGGCGCGCCGTACGGATCGGGCACGAAGCGCTCGGCGGTCAGCGCCGGACGGTCGAGGTAGCCGCGCGCGACGCCGATCCCCTCGCCGCCCAGGTACAGTTCGCCGATCACGCCGACCGGCAGCGGATGCAGCCGCGCGTCGAGCACGTGCGCGGTGCGCGCGCCGACCAGCGTGCCGATCGGCAGATACGCGGCGTCGCCGAGCTTCGCGAGATCGTCGCCGGGCCGGAACATCCACAGCGTCGGCGTGATGACGGTTTCGGTCGGGCCGTAGCCGTTGACCACGCGCACGTTCGGCAGCGCGCGGCGCAGCATCGCGAACGCCTCGCGCGACGTCGCCTCGCCGCCGACGGTCAGCGAACGCAGCGTCGGCGGTGCGCCGTGCGCGAGCGCCCATTCGGCGAGCTGGGCCGCGCAGCCGGGCGGCACGTAGGTCATCGTCACGCCGTCGCGGATCATCATCGCGCAGGTCTGCGCGGGCGGCCACAGCACGTCGGCCGTCACCGACACGGCGGCGCCCGACATGTATTGCGAAAACCAGCCTTCGTGCGCGCCGTCGAAATTCACCGACTGGAACAACAGGAACACGTCGTTTTCACCCGCGCCGTAGCGCTCGGCGATCGCCGCGCAATGCAGCGCGAACGACGCGTGGTCGACGATCACGCCCTTCGGCTTGCCGGTCGAACCCGACGTGTAGATCGCATACGCCGCGTGGCCGGGCAGCACGTCCGGCAGCGCGACGTGCGCGGCTTCGTCGAGTGCGTCGATTGCGTCCGCGCGCCAGATGCGCAGTTCAGGCAAGTCGGGCAGCGACGCGGCGCTCGCGGCGTCGGTCAGCACGTGCGCGATGGCCGCATCACCGACGATCTGTGCGAGCCGTTCGCGTGGATGCGCCGGATCGAGCGGCACGAACGCGGCGCCCGACTTCAGCACCGCGATCAGCGCGACGAGCAGATCGACCGAGCGCTGCAGCGCGACGCCGACGCGCATCTCGGGCCGCACGCCGGCCGCCACCAGATGGCGCGCCAAACGTGCGGCACGGGCATCGACTTCGCCGCGCGTCAATGCGCGATCGATATCGGCGACGCCGCGTGCATCGGGCCGCGCCTCTGCATGCGCGGCGATGCGTGCATGCACCGGTACGAACGGCTCGGCCTCGGTCGCGCCGGCCGGCGCGTTCCATGCGAAAAGCTGCGCGCGTTCGTCGGCAGGCAGCCAGTCGAGATCGCCGATCGGCAGATGCGGGCGCGCGAGCGCGTCGGTCAGCAGCGTGACGAAGCGCGCGGCCAGCCGCGCGATCGCATCCGCGTCGAACAGGTCGAGCGCGTAGATGAAGGCGGCGTCGAACGTGCCGTCCGGCGTCGCTTCGACGGACAGTGTCAGGTCGAACTTCGCGGACGGCGTGCCGGACGGCAGCAACGCGGCCGACGCCGCGCCGAGGGCCGGCAGCGCGCGGCGTTCGCCATACGCGGCCATCACCTGAAAGAGCGGATGGTGGCTCGCGCTGCGCGGCACGCCGAGCGCATCGACGACCTGCTCGAACGGCACGTCCTGGTGCATCTGCGCGTCGACGAGCGCGCGCTGCGTACGCGCGACCAGCGCCGAGAAATCGCCGTGCGCGGGCACGTCGACGTCGATCGCGAGCGTGTTGACGAAGAAGCCGATCAGGCCGGCGACTTCCGCGCGCTCGCGGTTCGCGGCCGGCACGCCGACGCAGATCCGTGCGTCGCCGGTCGCGCGCGCCAGCAGCACATCGAGCGCGGCGAGCAGCACCGCGAACGGCGTCGCGCCGGATGCGGCCGCGAATGCGCGCAACTGCGCACCGATACGCGCGTCGAGCGAAAACACATGACGCGCGCCGCGCGCACTGCGACGGGCCGGCCGCGCGGTCGCGCCCGGCAGCGTCAGCACGCCGCGCTGCGGATCGAGCCGTTCGCGCCAGAACGCGAGCTGACGGTCGCGCTCGCCGGCATCGAGCCAGCGGCGCTGCCACAGCGCATAATCGGCGTACTGGATCGGCAGCGGTGCGAGCGGCACCGGTTCGCCCGACGCATACGCGCGATAGAACGCCGCAAGTTCGTACAGCATCACGCCC